>CALYOC010000216.1 GCA_945227095.1 uncultured Clostridia bacterium | reverse complement strand
GTCTTATAGACATTTGGATATATGACATGGGATAAAAAACGTTCTGACATATTTAAAAACTTAATGGGCCGTCCCGCAGCGGGATTGCCCATTTTGAATTACGGATTATATAAGAAGGGAATACAGCAACAGCGGGTTGCTTGTACTGCGGAGATTCTCGTATTATAATGTTTGCAAGGTGGTGATAAAATGGATACAAAGGATGTATTACTTGAACTCAGAACAAAAAGGGGTTTGTCACAGGATGAACTTGCCGAAAAGCTTTATGTCACAAGACAGGCGGTGTCTCGTTGGGAAACCGGTGAAACAGTTCCCAATACTCAAACGCTGAAGCTGCTCTCAAATTTTTTTGATGTTTCCATCAATACGCTTTTGGGCTCTCCGAGAAAACTCATTTGCCAATGTTGCGGAATGCCGCTTGACGATGACGAAATCATAAGTCATAATCACGACGGCACATTAAACGAGGACTATTGTAAGTGGTGCTACGCCGACGGAACCTATACCTATAATGATATGGATGACTTGATTGAAATCTGTGTTAAAAATATGGCAAGTGAAAGCTTCACCGAGAAGCAGGCTCGTTCTTATATGAAAGACTTGCTTCCGAAATTAGATTACTGGAAGCGATACGATGAGCTCAGTGACATCGGTCAGTTTGAAGAATTTAATGAGCAGCTGATTGAGGAAATAAACGAACTTAATATAGAGGGGCTGCCATTGGTTAAAAACTTAAATGCTCTCGTAGGAAAGTATGTAAATCTTGAGTATATGTTGCCAAACGGCAATTCGGTAAAATTTTTGGATGACTCAAAGACATATCTCGGAAATCAGCTTGAAAGTGATTTTGGCGGAGAAAGGTGTTTTGGAGTTGTCGCAAATATGGATTTTATTCTTGTATGCACTTATGAGAAGGATGGATTGAATCCGGAATTAGTTCTTTATAAAAAAAGATAAAATATCGTTTTATTGACCTTTTGAGAGAGGGATATTTCTTTTCCCAATGTTTTTATGATATGTCGTCCGTTCAAAAGGGAGTAGCAGTATTTATATTTAAGCGCAAAGCCGCCGGTTTTTCGGCGGCTTTGCCGCGTCGATTATAATGTTGACGGATATTTTAAAAGTTAGTATAATATATAAAAATACAATTGCTTGGACAAGAGGGTTATGGAGAAGAAAAGAATTGTCGTCAAGGTGGGGACTTCAACCTTGACATATGATACCGGAAAATTGAATATAAGAGTTATCGAGGAGCTCGCGGCGGTTTTGTCGGATATACAGAATTCGGGCTCGCAGGTGGTGCTTGTGTCATCGGGCGCGATAGGTGTCGGAGCGCAGAAGCTCGGCTTTAAAACTCACCCGCGCGACACCGCCGGAAGGCAGGCGGCGGCGGGAGTCGGTCAGACCGAGCTTATGTTTATGTACGACAAATTTTTTGCCCAGTACTCAAACACAGTCGCTCAGCTTTTGCTGACAAAGGGCGATGTTTTGGACGAGGTAAGGAAGACTAATTTAAAAAATACATTTGATAAGATTTTTGAGTACGGAGCGGTGCCTATTGTCAATGAAAACGACAGCGTCAGCACCGAGGAAATCGAGTTCGGAGACAACGACACCCTGTCTGCGATTACCGCGAAGCTTGTCAGTGCCGATTTACTGATAATTCTTACGGATATTGACGGACTCTACGATGACAATCCGAGGACGAATCCAAATGCAAATCTTATCGAAACCGTCGAGGAGATAACACCGGAAATAGAGGCTATCGCAGGCGGTTCGGGCTCTGTTCGGGGAACGGGCGGTATGATAACTAAAATTTCCGCGGCGAAGATTGCCGTGAACAGCGGAATAGATGTCGCGGTTATCAACGGCAGTGATGTGAAGAATATATATAATGTGCTCAGCGGCGATTTTCGCGGCACATATTTTAAGGCGAAGAAATGATGAATATTGCTCAAATGGGCTCTCTTGCGAGAGCGGCGTCGTATTCTCTTGCGGAAATGGACTCGGCGCAGAAAAATAAAATACTGTTATTGACCGCGGATTCCCTTGAAAAGAATTGCGCTCGGATTTTGGCGGCTAATAAGGAAGATGTCGGGGCGGCATTGGATAACGGCGTTCCTCCCGCGCTTGTGGGCAGGCTCTCGCTTGATGAAATGAGGGTTAGCGATATGGCGAACGGAATCAGGGAGGTCGCTGCGCTCGAAGACCCCTGCGGTAAGATTTTGTCATCTGCCGTCCGTCCCAACGGCTTGGAGATTAAGAAAATTGCCGTTCCCTTCGGTGTGATTGGTATTATTTATGAATCAAGGCCCAATGTCACAAGTGACGCGGCGGCGCTTTGTATCAAGGCGGGCTCTGCCGTGATTCTTCGCGGCGGCACGGACGCGCTCGGTTCGAACAGGGAGATAGTTTCGGCTATGCGAGCGGCTTTGAAGGACGCGGGATATGATGAAAATATGATACAGCTCACCTTGGATACTTCACGCGAATTTGCACAG
>CALYOC010000215.1 GCA_945227095.1 uncultured Clostridia bacterium | reverse complement strand
CGGCGTATTACGCGTTGAGCACCGGTCCGCCGACGATAATCTTGCAAGTCGGACACTCGGCTCTTAAAATCCTGATGGTTTCTGCCATATTTTCGACCGTTGTAGTCATAAGCGCGCTCAACCCGACAAGCCCGATGTTCTTTTCCTTAACCGTGTCCGCAACTAACCGAGGGTCAACATCTTTGCCAAGGTCGATAATGTTGTATCCGTAATTTTCCAGGAGCATTTTGACAATATTCTTGCCTATATCGTGAATATCTCCCTTGACAGTTGCGAGAAGGATTGTGCCCTTTTCGTCTGCGACGGAGGAATCATTTAAACTTTTGAGAACCTCAAATCCTACTTTGACAGCCTCCGCACTTGACATTAACTGTGGCAGGAAGATTTCTCCCTTTTCGAACTTATCGCCTACTATATCGAGCGCGGGGATAAATTCACCGTCTATTATCTCCATAGGAGTTTTTGTCTTTAATAGAGCTTCGGTCGCTTCCTTTGCGGCGGATTTTCTGCCGCTTATAATGATTTTTCCGATGTCGAGGTCGCTCGTTTGAAAGCTTTCCTGTGCCGCAGGTGCTGTGTTTGCGTATTTATTTATAAATGCTTCGGCTTTTTTATCCTGTGCGTTGAGTACCTTAAATGTGTCCGCGACCTGCATATATTTTTCGCTCAGGGGATTGAGTATGGGCATATCGAGACCTGCGCCGAAGGCCGCCGCGAGGAAGGTGGAGTTTATCAGCTCCCTGTTCGGCAGGCCAAAGGAAACATTGCTGACACCCAAAACTGTTTTAACTCCAAGGTGCTCCTTGACAAGAGATACGGCTTTGAGAGTTTCACAGACTATTTCCTGGCTTGTGGAAGCGGTCAGAACCAAGCAGTCGATAATTATATCCTCCCTGCCTATCCCGTATTCGGCGGCGGTATCTACAATTTTCCTCGCTATCTCGAGTCTTCCCTGCGCCGTTTCGGGTATTCCGTTTTCGTCGAGGGTCAGACCTATTACCGCCGCGCCGTATTTGCTGACAATCGGGAAGATTGCTTTCATATTTTCTTCTTTTCCGTTTACGGAGTTAATCAGCGGCTTTCCGCAGTAAATTCTTGCGGCTTGTTCGATAGCCTCCGGTGAGGAGGAGTCTATTTGAAGCGGCAGGGGTGTGACGGCCTGAATTTCGCCTATGAGCGCTTTGAGCGTTTCAACCTCGTCAATTTCCGGAAGCCCTGCGTTGACATCGAGAATATCTGCGCCGTGCTCCTGTTGTGAAATTGCCTCGCTGAGAATGTATGAGTAGTTCTTCTCTCGAAGTGCGGCCTTGAGCTTCTTTTTGCCCGTGGGATTTATCCTCTCTCCGACTACGGCAACTGTGCCGTCGAGCTCGACAAGGTTCTGTGCGCTTGTGAACACAGTCCTTTTTTTCACCTCGCGCTTAATCGGTGAGCGCGAAGCTGTCAACTTTCGGATTTCTCGGATATAATCCGGGTCGGTGCCGCAGCAGCCGCCTATTACGGAAACGCCTGCCTGTATCATAAGCTCCACGCTTTCGGCGTATTCGCTCGGTGTTATTTCATATACAGTCTTTCCGTTTTCAATTTTCGGAAGGCCCGCGTTTGCCTGTACCATAATCGGCAAATCGGTGTACTCCGCTATTTTTCGAACAATCGGAACAAGGTCCTTCGGACCGAGAGAGCAGTTTACACCGACAGCGTCTGCACCGAGGCCGCTCATATTTACGGCGGCAATTTCCGGCGAGGTTCCGAGGAAGGTTCTGCCGTCCTCGGCAAAGGTCATAGTGGCAAATACAGGCAGTGAGGAATTTTCCTTTGCGGCGAGTATAGCCGCCTTTATTTCCGAAAGGTCGGACATCGTTTCAATTAGGACAATGTCTGCGCCCGCCTTCACTCCGGCGATAACCTCCTGTTTGAAAATATCGTACGCTTCCTCAAACGAGAGCGTTCCGAGCGGCTTTAACAGAGCGCCGATGGGTCCTATGTCGAGGGCGACATATTTTGCTCCGCTCTTTTTTGCCAGCTTTATTCCCGCACTTATAACCGTTTCGGGTGATACTGCGCTGCCGAGTTTTTTCCTGTTTGCCCCAAAGGTGTTGGCTGTGATTACATCGCTTCCTGCTGCGACGTATTCTCTGTGTATTTTTAAGACCGTTTCCGGGTCGGTCAGGTTGAGAAGCTCCGGAAGCTCCCCTGCTTTTAAGCCGTATTTTTGAAGCATTGTGCCCATAGCGCCGTCAAATATTAAAAAATTATCCCTTATATTTACCACAGACATTTCCTTCCTTTCTCTTTGAACAGATATTTTTATATGCGCAGATTTCGCAGGGAGCGGGGGCGTCGGGCGGCTCGCTTTCAAACAGACCTAATACCGCTGTGACGCTTTTGCGTGGAATGAGTATTGAATCATCGGTAATAGTCAAACCTATTTTCTTTTGAGCGGTACAGGCGTCGATAAGCATTTTTGAAGCGTCTATCGGTAGGTCGCCGTAACCCGGGCTGAAGCGAGTGTTGGAGTAAAGGCG
>CALYOC010000214.1 GCA_945227095.1 uncultured Clostridia bacterium | reverse complement strand
AGATCTACTCGCGTAAGATCGTCGGCAGCGTCAGATGTGTATAAGAGACAGGTGGGATATAACGGAGATTACGCCTTTGATGTCGATAAGACGCGCTCGCGCGTGAGCTTTTATGTTGAGGATTCAAAGCTCAAGAGAATAAATATAAGCGTCAGGTTTACCTCCTCGTTTTCTCAAGCGGCGGACAATGTAAATTTTAGTGAAAAAATGCTTAATATCCTTGAAATGAAGCAGGAGCAAACGGTTAAGGATGAAATATCGGCGGCTGTGGAAAAACTGCGCCTGACAGGGGTTGATTTTATGCGCCTTGAGGATAAATTTGCCGCCGTTCATCCCTATTGGGCGAGGGAAAACGACAATTTTTCCGAGATACTAAAGGATATTGAAATAAGTGTTGATACCTCTTGTAAGATTGTCGGCACATATGATTTGGAGAAGGTATGAGTAGTAAGAAAATGACTGTTTTGCAGTTCTCATTTATTTATATTTTATCGGTAGCGTCCATATCCACCTTTTACTCCCCGTACTATCTGACAGAGTATGTGGGGAGCGCAGGATGGATAGTTCCGCTGATTATGGTTGTGCCGTCATTACTGTTCTTTTTTATGTATGAGAGTATGTTCAAGAATGATGTCGGAATGTCGTATAGTGATAAGCTTTGTCTGGCGTACGGCAGGGGTCTCGGAACTGCGTTGAGCGCGGTGTACGCGCTTTGGATATTGGCGCTTTGTGTGATTAAGCTGTCCGTGTTTGTCAACAGGATTGTATCAAATGCCTTTTACTATTTGCCGTTCACCTTTTGCGTAGGAGCGATGCTTGTGGCGGTGCTCGTCTGCCTGTGGGGAGGTGCGGATGTCTTGGGCAGGACTGCGCAGATTTTCTTTATCGTCTTTGGCGGATTGGTCGCGGTGATAATAATTTTGGCGGTTCAGCATATAAATCTTATCAATCTGACGCCCGTCACCGTCTATGATGTGCCGAGCGGATTGGAAGCGAGCATTTTCCCCTTGTCTACGCTGTCGTATTTGACTTATTTTGCGTTTTTTGCCGACCGTGTGAGGGGAATGGGCAGCTTTAGAAGGTACGGCGTTTTTGCCGCCTTGTCGGGATGTGTTTTTCCGCTTTTGATATTTGTGCTCAATGTCGGCTCATTTTCGTCAGATGTGGTGCGAAAGCTCGTTTTTCCGTTCTTTTCGTTGTTAAAAAACGCCTCCCAATTCGGCAGTATCCAACACTTTGAGGCTGTTATAATATCCGCGTGGGTAATAACGGATTTTGTGTTAATATCGTCGCTTTTGATGAGCGTTCAGAGTATTGTGCGACAGTCTTTTCGCATTCGTGAAAAAAGTGAAAAGCTGACCTCGGCGGTGCTTGTGTCTGTTGTCTTTGCCGGCTGTGTTTTTATCGGCAGAGGCCAGTTTGATTTAGAGAGAGTTAACACCGAGGTTGTGACGGGAGCGAATGCCGTTTTGGGCGTCGGTGCCCCGATTGTGACTTATGTTATTCTACTTGTCAAGAGTGCGGTGAAAAGGCGTAAAAGAATTTCTGTGTAACCCTTAATGAGTTGACTATTTACCTCTTTTGATATATACTTTAATCTTATAGAATATATATTAAATAATAAAGCATACATTTGTTGGAGGTAAGGTTATGTTTTTTGAAAATAGGGTTTACAATTTTTCGGCAGGACCGTCCATGCTGCCTGAAAAGGTTCTCAAGCAGTGCGCTGAGGAACTTTTGAACTATGGGGGAACAGGCACATCGGTTATGGAGATGAGCCACCGCTCAAAGGCTTTTGACGATATTATCAAAAGTGCCGAGGCGCTTGTCCGCGAGCTGTATAAAATTCCGGACAATTACAAGGTATTGTTTTTACAGGGCGGCGCGTCCGCGCAGTTCTCCGCGATACCGCTCAACTTTATGAACAAAAGCGGAAAGGCGGATTATATCATCACCGGAAATTGGGCAAAGAAGGCGTTTACCGAGGCTAAAAAATACGGTGATGTAATCGAGGCGGGTTCAAGCGCGGATAAGAAGTTTTCGTATATTCCGAAGCTCACACGCTCCGATTTCAGACAGGATGCGGACTATGTTTATATCTGTATGAACAACACCATCTACGGCACACTTTACAACTACATTCCCGATACAGGCGACATTCCGCTTATCGCGGATATTTCCTCGTGCGCGTTTAGTGAGCCGCTCGATGTTTCCAAGTTCGGTATGCTCTATTTGGGAGCGCAGAAGAATGTCGCGCCGGCGGGACTTGTCATAGCAATTATTCGTGAGGACCTTCTGGGAAATGCGAGAGATATTACACCTGTTATGATGAATTACAAGGTTCAGGCAGACGCAAATTCACTTTACAACACACCGCCCTGCTGGCCGATATATGTCTGTAAGCTCGTTATGGAATGGCTTAAATCTCTCGGCGGCTTGGAGCAGGTACAGAGGATAAACAGGGACAAGGCGGCTTTGCTTTATGATTACCTTGATTCTTCAAGTATGTTCAAGGGCACCGTTGTTCCCGAGGACCGCG
>CALYOC010000213.1 GCA_945227095.1 uncultured Clostridia bacterium | reverse complement strand
GAGATGTTCGGCGGCGGCTCGTTTGCCTTTAAGCAGGCATTTGACGCTGTTTCCTGGTCGGTATATGAGGAAGGCATTACTCTTTACAAAAACTGCAAATTATCCGGTTCAATGTCGGAGTTTTACAGAATAATCGGCGGTAACCTTATATTACTGCTCCCATTGGGGATTTTGATACCGCTGATTGATAAAAAGATGAATTTTATTAAAATGATTCTTATTGCAATTGCCTGTCCGTTTATAATTGAATTTCTTCAATTTTTAGGTAATTGTCTTGTCGGCTCCGTACTGCGTGATGTCTCTATGTCGGATTTTGTATTAAATGCAATCGGACTTTTGATTGGGTACGGATTTTATGTCTTATTCTTCTCCGGTGCAAAAAGCGGCAGAAAGAAGTCCGGGAAGGGTAAATAAGACGATTTATCGGATACTGTTTCCGTAAAAAAGAGATATTTAAAAAAAGCACCTAATATGCTCGCATATTAGGTGCTTTTTGAGTCCTTTTATATGTATTATTTTCTGCTATCTTTTTGCTCTGAAAACCAAATGGCTGTTTTTAAAACATTTTTTGCCGTGCGTTGCAGTTCGCCGATTGTTATTCCGTTCTCTTTGCCGACTGTTTTAAGAAGCGTTCCGTCCGGTTTTTCCTTGCCGAATCTGCCGCCTCCGGGCATAAGTACATCGACCTGCGCTCTGACTCTGTATGCGTTGTCGCGGATATTCGGAAATTCGGGACTTTTTGAGGATTTCATCCACCAATCCGTCATAACATTTCCCTCGTACTTCCATTCGTTTCTCAGTATTTCGGTGCAAAGGTCATAGTTGTAATGTGACCAAACGCCGTTTACCTTGTTATATGAAGTCATAATGTTTACAGGTTTTGATTTTTTTACGCAAATTTCAAAACCTTTTAAATATATCTCTCTCAACGCTCTTTGAGATACGCGGGAATCGTTTGTATTTCTTCTAAGCTCCTGATTGTTGCAGGCAAAGTGTTTCGGACAGGCGGAAACGCCTCCCGCTTGAACTCCCTCGACAATTGACGCGGCAATCATACCGGACACAAACGGGTCCTCTGACAGATACTCAAAGTTCCTTCCGCAAAGGGGATTTCTGTGAATGTTCATTCCGGGGGCGAGAAGCACATCGGAGCCTCGGACGACCATTTCCTCCGAAACCTTTTGATATAGCTGCCTTACAAGCTCCTTGTTAAATGTGCTTGCCAATAGAGTTCCGATTGGCAGAAGCGAACAGTTGCAGGCGAGTCGGATTCCGGACGGACCGTCGGTTGTAATAATAGGAGGAATTCCTTTTTCTCTCAAAGAGGGGAGAACGCCCCCAAATGCGCCCGCGTTTCCCTGCGCGCCCAAAGGGCTTCCCATTTTATAATCGCCGCGTGAAATTGCTTCAAGCTCATCTAAAGTGAGCTGTGCGGTAAATTCGTCGAGAGTGACTTTGCCTTGCTTTACGTCGTCAAGCTTATATCCCTTGTCAGATGTAATTTCAACGCCTTTAGGCAGGTTTTCAAGTATCCTCTTTTTCAAATCGGTTTCATTTACTGCGCATCTTGTTCGGCACATTTCATATTCGCCGCTATCACTTTCTTTAGCGGTGATAATGTCAAAGGGCATTTTCGGCGCACAGGCTTGATTGACCTTCAAAACAGGAATTGTCTTTTCAACGGCGAAGGAGTGTATTTTCTTCGCATTTCTCACATCTTCACCGAGGTATAAGCTGTATTCACCACCGAGCAGGACATAACAGTTTTTATTACCTGTCACTCCCGAATCATCAAATGATAAAAGCTGTTCGTTATAAATGCTCAAAACAACTTTTTCACTCTCTCCGGGTGCGAGCAGTTTTGTTTTGACAAAATCGGTTAAAACTCTCGCCGGGTTGCCGAGGTTAGCGCACGGCTTTTTGAGGAAGAGCATTAGTGTATCTTTTCCCGCGTATTTATCACCGACATTTGTAACCTTAACGCAGATGTCTGTTTTATCATCGTCGCTTGTAATATCCACTGCCTCATATGTGAAATCTGTGTAGGATAAACCGTGACCGAAGGGATATAGGACATCTTCTTTTTTAAATGTTTCAAAATATCTGTAACCGACATAAATATCCTCGGTGTAATTATTATACTTTTTGCCTAAGAAATCTTTTGAGGAAGGGTAGAGGTCGTACGCTTTTGCGATTGTGTCCGTGAGTGAGCCTGACGGAGTGACCTTGCCCGATAAAAGGTCGGCGGCTGCGTTACCGCTTTCCATACCGCCTTGCCATAAAACCATAACGGCGCCGGGCTTATTTTTAAGCTCGTTTATCCAAGTAAAATCCATTATACAACCGATGTTTAAGAGCACAGCTGTCTTTTCAAAGCTTGAGCAAACAGTTTCTATCAGCTGCTTTTCATCGTCTGTGAGATAGTAACTACCTTTTTTAAGTGCGTTGTCCCTATCCTCGCCGGAAGAGCGACCGAGGATAATAACGGGGAAGTCCGAGTGTGCGCTTTGCGGATCGGCCATCGTTTTGCTAGCGGGCCGTTAGGGATGT
>CALYOC010000212.1 GCA_945227095.1 uncultured Clostridia bacterium | reverse complement strand
GATTGCCTCTTGTCTCGTGGGCTCGGAGATGTGTATAAGAGACAGGATATTCCCAAAGTGTTTCCGCGCTGAATGAGAGCTGCTTATCCTTTGCAATGACATCACTGAGGATTTTGGCGGCTTTCAAGCAGTTAGCGATACCTGAGCCTATGATAGGTACTGTCATATACGCGCTGTCTCCGATTGCGACATAACCGTCGCAAACCATTGTGGAAAGAGGATGTCTGACGGGGATTTCTACATATTGTCCGCCGCGGAGCAACCTATCGCCTAACTGCGGATTGTCCTGTTTGAGGTGTTCGAGAGCGCTTTCAACCTTTTCATCGCTCAGGGGTAAGAATCTGCCTATCAGAACATCACAGAAGTCCTTTTCGGTGGCGAGCCAGCCTATTCACGCCTTTCCCTGCTGGAGCATATATACCTTGTAGTTGTGTTCGGGAATGCTGTCTCCCAATCGGGAGTAAAACGCTCTGTAAACATAAAACCTATTGTTTCTGCCGATGTTCTTTTCCATAAGAATTCCGTTCGGCATACCGGTGCGAAGCGGACTGTTTAAGCCGCACGCGTCTATGACAAGGGGAGACAAACGCTCGCCCTTGTCGGTTTCAACTCCGACAACCCTGTTTCCTATTGTTATCGGCGCTTTGACGGTTACTTCGTATTCAACTTTTGCACCGCATTTTTTGGCGTAGTTTATAAGGTGTTCGTAAATGTCCGAGCGCTCCATTTTGATTTCAAGCTCGTTTTGCGGAACATTCTGTGTTATCGGCTTTCTGAGTGACGGACTGAGAAATGTCATATTTTCTTTGTACTCATACTTGCTCTCGTCGGGCATTGGAATACCTGTACCCGTAAGAGCGCCGGGAGCGAAAATATCCGTCCAATCGTAACCCAATTTACCCTTTGGCTTTTTTTCAAGTATTGTTACATCAAAGCCCTGCTTTGCAAGGTGTGCGGCTGCGGCAATTCCGCCGTGACCTGCGCCTGCTACAATTATAGATTTTTTATTCATAGCTCTTTTGCTCCTTTATTATATCTACGGCCCAGCTTCTCAACTCCCCTAAGGAGGAGATTTGACCGCATTCTCGTCTGTATTTAGCCGAATTTTTAAGTCCCTTTGTGTACCAGCCGGCGTGCTTTCTACCCTCTCTTATTCCGACGTATTCACCCTTGTATTCGCAAATTTTCTCAATATGCTTAATCATAGTGAGAAGTTTCATTTCAACGGGCGGTTCGGGGAGTATTTTGCAAAATCTTAGGTAATCGTCAATTTCGCTGAAAACCCAAGGTCTGCCCAATGCGCCTTGACCTATCATAATCATATCACAGCCGGTGCGCTCAAGCATTTCGCAGGCGGTGGGAATGTCCTTAATTCCGCCGTTCCCGATGACCGGAACATTTACCGCTCTTTTCACCTGTGCGATTGTGTCGTAATCTATTCCGGGGGAGTACATCTGCTTTCTCGTTCTTCCGTGCACGGTTATTGCCGCCGCGCCCTCGCTCTCCATAAGTTTTGCAAATTCAACGGCGTTTACGGATTCCTCGTCCCAGCCGGTTCTTATTTTCACTGTCACGGGTACGGTTGAGGCGTTAACCGCGCTTTTGACAATTTCTGCCGCAAGGGAAGGTGATTTCATAAGCTTGCTTCCGCTTCCTGAGTTTACAATTTTCGGTGCGGGACACCCCATATTTAAGTCAATTATATCGGGCTTAAACTCCAGCACCTTTTTTACCGCCTGCGCAATTACATCGGGTTCGCTTCCGAAAAGCTGAATTGCTATTGGGCGTTCCGAGCGTGTGAAGTCCAGCAGTTCGCGTGTTTTTCTGTCGTCATATATCATACCCTTTGCACTTACCATTTCGGTTGTGACATATGCCGCGCCGTATCCAATGCACAGCTCGCGAAAGGCTCTGTCGGCAACTCCCGCCATTGGTGCGAGAGCCAAATTGTTTTTAAATTCTATATTTCCTATTTTCATTAACTTTCCAAAATCCTTTTCTTTTAACAATTGTAACATAAATATAGTGCAAAAATCAATAAAGTGTGGTATTATAAATATATATAAAAATATATGAGGATTTTTAGATGAAATTACTTGTTTTAGACGGAAACAGTATAGTAAACCGCGCTTTTTACGGTATAAAGCAGCTTACCACAAGAGACGGCAGATATACTAACGGAATTTACGGATTTATCAACATTCTTATTAAACTTAAAGAGGATATCAAGCCTGACGGCGTTGCCATTGCCTTTGATTTGAAGGCGCCGACATTTCGCCATAAAATGTATGACGGATACAAGGCTAACAGGAAGGGTATGCCTGCGGAGCTTGCGGAGCAAATGCCTGTGCTCAAGGAACTTTTGAGCGCTATGGGATATAAAATAGTCGAGCTTACGGGATATGAGGCGGACGATATTTTGGGAACGCTTTCAAAGTTCTGCTGTGAGGGCGGAAATGAGTGTTTTATCGCCACAGGAGACAGGGATAGCTTGCAACTTGGCAACGACAAGGTAACCGTAGTTTTGGCGTCAACGCGTATGGGAGGCAGCGAGTATATCTATTAC
>CALYOC010000211.1 GCA_945227095.1 uncultured Clostridia bacterium | reverse complement strand
TTTGAATTGGAACAGAGGCTCAAAAGGAGAGACACCGCCCTCCTCAATGCCGAACACGACCACTTCGTCAGAGAATTTGGGTGACGCCGAATATGTGAACGCGACCACTGCGGCTGACGAATACTTTACCGACGCGAAGCTTGACAGGCAGTCTGCGAGAGATTCCTCGCTGTCCGATTTAAAGGAGATAGTAGATGATAAAAACGCGACCGATGAGGAGAAAAAGAGTGCGGTTGAAACATTTTCCAAATTGTCCGAGCGCGCCGATACGGAGTCGGATATCGAAACGGTAATCAAGGCAAAGGGAGTCAGCGAATGTATTGTTATTCTGTCCGACACATCGTGCGAGGTTATTATTCCCGATGCGGAGCTGTCGGACACTGTTGCCTTGCAGGTTAAGGAGATTGTTATGAACAAAGTCGATTTGAGTGAAAGTAAAATTACGGTTGTCGGAACTCAGAATTGATTTTTTATTGAATTATTATAAATATTTTGTTATAATTATGGCACGGTATAATTTTACCGTGCCGTTTTTCGGTTATTCCGTTATTCGGCAACATTTGTACCTTGTAATTTTTATTATTCAATGTTGCCCTTTAAAATGAGAGATTCGCTAGGTGCGTAACTTGTTTGAGGGCTGTTTTTTTAATCCGAGAGGATTGTGCAGGAGGAATTATGACCAGAAGTGAAGCCAGAGAACAGGCATTTAAGCTTGTTTTTAACAGAATGTTTAATAAACAGAGCACTGCGGACGAGATAATTAATAATATGACCGAAGCCGGTGAATATGAGCCGAACGATTTTTCGGCGGAGCTTTTTAAAGGCGTTTGCGAAAATGTTCAGGACATTGATTCACTGATTGAAAAGAATCTTGTCAGGTGGACGCTTTCGAGAATCCCGAAAACCGTTTTGGCTGTTTTGGAGATTAGTGTTTACGAAATTCTATACCGTGAGGACATTCCCGACAGCGTTTCAATCAATGAAGCCGTAAATCTATCCAAAGTATATTGCTCGGATAACGACCACTCCTTTGTTAACTGTATTTTAGGAACAGTTGCGAGGAACAAATGAGAGAATGTGTTTTAGGAATTGACACCAGCAACTACACCACTTCAGCTGCACTTGTTGATGTCAAAAGCGGCGAGCTCGTAAGGAGTGTAAAGAAGCTTTTACCGGTAAAGGCGGGAGAACTCGGGCTCAGACAGAGCGACGCGGTTTTTCATCACACCGTACAGCTCCCCGAAATACTTACCGAGCTCTTTGATAAAGCTTGTGATATTAAGGCGGTCGGCGTTTCCACAAAGCCGACAGACGAAGAAGGCTCATATATGCCTTGCTTTTTGGCGGGATATTGTGCTGCGAAATCAATCTGCGAGGCAACCGGCGTACCTCTTTTCGAAACAACGCACCAGGTCGGACACATATTGAGTGCATTGGGAAGCGACGGAAAAATGAGCTTGACCGACGGAGATTTTCTTGTCTTTCACATCAGCGGCGGCACTACGCAGCTTTTGCACTGTAAATGCTCCGAAAGGCGAATACAGACATCTGTTGTTGCGCAAAGTCTTGATTTGAAGGCGGGGCAGGGAATTGACCGTATAGGGAGAATGCTCGGTTTAAAATTTCCGGCGGGGCCCGAATTGGATGCTCTGGCACGCAACAGTAAAAGGAGCTTTGGCAAAAATCCTGCGCTCAAGGGTGGAAACTGCTGCCTTTCCGGAATGGAGAATATTTCACAAAAAATGCTCGCAGACGGATATGATAAGTGCGATATTGCAAAATTTGCGATTGATTATATCGGTAATGCGATTGAAAAAATGCTCGCCGCAGCCGTAGAAGAATTCGGTCAGATACCGGTGGTATATACCGGTGGAGTTATGTCTAACTCAATATTGAGAAGAAGATTCGCTCAAAGCGGCGCCTGCTTTGCACGAGACGGCTTTTCCTCGGACAATGCTTACGGAGTCGCGCTTTGGGCAAAACTTAATTATAACGGGTAATTTATTATGGAACAGTTTAGTCTGCCGGTTATGACGGTATCACAATTAAATACCGTAGTAAAAGATTTGATTTCCGAAATCCCCGCATTTCATTGTGTATATGTGAGCGGTGAAATATCGAATTTTACGGCTCATTACAGGTCCGGTCACTACTATATGTCGATTAAAGACGATAAATCTGTGATAAAAGCGGTGATGTTCAGAAATCAAAATATGCGCTTGAAATTTATGCCCGAAAACGGTATGAAGGTGCTTGTAAAGGCTCGGCTCGGCGTATATGAGCGCGACGGAGTATATCAGCTATACATTGACGATATTCAGCCGCAGGGCGCGGGAGCGCTAAGCGTTGCCTATGAGCAGTTAAAAAATAAATTGCAGGCAAAGGGACTTTTTGACGAGGAAAGAAAAAAACCGATACCCAAATACCCGCGTAAAATCGGTGTGATAACTTCGCCCACCGGTGCCGCCGTCAGAGATATAAGAGATATTCTTTCAAGAAGGTATCCCGTTGCGGAGATTGTCTTCTGCGGTGTCACGGTACAGGGAGCTGTCTCTTATACACATCTCC
>CALYOC010000210.1 GCA_945227095.1 uncultured Clostridia bacterium | reverse complement strand
AACAAGGCACTTCACGGTCTTTGAAACTCACTTATCACCACTATGGTAAAGGGGGTTAGCGAAGGATTCAGCCAGGAGCTTGAAGTAAACGGTGTAGGTTATCGTGCCGCAAAGCAGGGCAACGACCTTGTATTGACAGTCGGCTATTCACATCAGGTTATTATGCCTCAGCCCGAGGGAATAACAATTGATGTTCCCGCACCGAACAAGATTGTCATTTCAGGCGCCGATAAGCAAAAGGTCGGTCAGTTCGCGGCACAGGTCAGGGAGAAGCGTCCGCCGGAGCCCTACAAAGGCAAGGGTATCAAATATGCGGACGAACACATTCGCCGCAAGGAAGGTAAAGCTGGTAAAGCATAATAAAGGAGGAAAATTACAATGGTATCAAGAAAAGATAGTAACAAAGCCCGTAAATCCCGCCATCAGCGTATCCGCGGCAAGATTTCCGGAACAGCAGCTCGTCCTCGTCTTTCCGTATATCGTTCTCTCACAAATATCTATGCTCAGCTTATAGATGATGAAAAGGGTGTAACACTTACATCAGCTTCCACAGTAGAGAAAGACTTTAAGGATTACGGCGGCAATAAAGACGCAGCCGAGGCGGTGGGCAAAAAGCTCGCTGAAAAGGCAGTTAAATTAGGAATTACCGAGGTTGTATTCGACCGTGGTGGTTATGTATATGAAGGCAGAGTTCAAAAGCTCGCCGAAGGTGCCCGTGAGGGTGGATTAAAGTTCTAAGAAGGAGGAATACTTTTGGCTAAGGTTGAGAAAAAAGAGCAAGAATACGAAGAAAGAGTAGTTGCTCTTAACAGAGTTTCAAAAACTGTAAAAGGCGGCCGTATCTTCAAGTTCTCAGCACTTGTTGTTGTTGGCGACGGTAACGGCACCATCGGCTTTGGTTTAGGAAAGTCCGGAGAAGTTCCGGATGCAATCCGTAAGGGAATTGAAGCCGCAAAGAAAAATCTTATCAAAGTATCTTTAAAAGGAACTACCATTCCTCATGAGATAATTGGTAAGTACGGCGCAGGAGAAGTTCTTTTGAAGCCTGCTGCGGAAGGTACCGGAGTTATCGCGGGCGGTCCTGTTCGTGCGGTACTTGAAACTGCCGGAATTAAGGATATTCGTACAAAGGCGCTTCGTTCAAACAATCCGTGCAATGTAGTAAGAGCTACATTTGACGGTTTGTCAAAGCTTAGGACTTTAGATGAAGTTGCCGCAGTTCGTGGTAAGTCCGCAAAAGAGATTATAGGTTAAGGAGGTCGGCAAAATGGCAGCAAAGAAAAAGGCTACAACAAAGAGTGTAAAGCTTGTCAAAAGCTTAATCGGTTGCAAAAAGGACCAAATTGCCACCGCCTATGCACTTGGACTTCATAAAATTGGCGATGTTTCGGTACAGCCCGACAACGCCGCAACCCAAGGTAAGATTAAGAAAATCATTCATCTTATCGAGGTAACTGAAGGTTAAGGAGGTGCTGTAAATGAAATTGCATGAATTAGCTCCCGCCGAAGGCTCAAAGAAGGCGCGTACTCGCGTGGGCAGGGGTATCTCTGCAGGACAGGGAAAGACCTCCGGCAGAGGCCATAAAGGTCAAAAGGCCCGTTCCGGTTGTCATATCAGACCCGGTTTTGAGGGTGGTCAGATGCCTTTACAAAGGCGTCTTCCCAAAAGAGGATTTAATAACATTTTCGCCAAAGAAATCGCAACCTGCAATGTTTCCGACCTTGAGAAGAAGTTTGAAGCAGGCGCAGTTGTAGATGTAAACGCTCTTGTTGAGAGCGGAGTCGTAAAGAAAGCGCTTGACGGTGTTAAAATTCTCGGCAACGGTGAGCTCACAAAGGCTTTGACCGTTAAAGCAAATGCTTTCTCCCAGTCTGCTGTTGAAAAGATAGAAGCGGCAGGCGGAAAGGCAGAGGTGATGTAAGTTGATTAAAACTTTCATAAATGCGTGGAAAATCGCGGACCTCAGAAAGAAGATACTTTTCACATTATTTATTGTATTGTTATACCGCATTGGTTCAAACATTCCGGTACCCTTTGTGGACCTTGTCGGAAATGAACTCAACACCGAAGGCGGAAACATCTTGACTTATTTGAGTATGATGACCGGTTCGGCGTTCAACTACGGCACATTGTTTGCTCTCGGTGTAACACCGTACATTAACTCATCAATTATCATTCAGTTGTTGGGAGTTGCAATTCCCTCGCTTGCCAACCTTCAGAAAGAAGGCGAGGAGGGAAGGAAAAAGCTCAATGCCATCACTCGTTATTTGACAATCGGACTTGCGCTTTTACAGTCTGTGGCGTACTACTTCTACATTCGCAACAGCGGAAACTATATAACACCCGCAGTCGGCGATTTGAGCATAGGCTATCAGCTTTTCCAGGCGGCAGTTATTGTCGCTTGCTTCACGGCAGGTTCATCACTTGTAATGTGCATGGGTGAGCAGATTAACGACAACGGAATCGGAAACGGAATTTCCATTCTCTTGTTCGCGGGTATTGTATCCCGACTTCCCACTATATTGACAATGCGATGGTAATTGTTCAAGGAGGGTGGCGCATATTACTCTTTGG
>CALYOC010000209.1 GCA_945227095.1 uncultured Clostridia bacterium | reverse complement strand
GCGTGTGCAAGTAGCATTATATATCATTCTTTCCCCTCTTGTCAACACTTTTTTTAAGTTTTTTAAAAACAGGGAAAACCCTGCCACGCGTTCCGTGTTTTTACGCGTTGTTTTTCATCTTTTAGGTGAAATATGTATCTGATATATAATGTTTTTAATTATAATAATAAATATTATACTATATATTCAATATTTAGAGTGTTATTACCGGGCGTGTCCAATATGTTGTGTTTTGATATAAAGCACTCTTAAAATCTCCAAAAACAATCCGCCTGTGAAAAGCGCGAAGGCTTGCAAAGAGATAACGAAGGGCGTCGCGGCTGTCAGGAATTTCATTTTCTCCGGCAGAAAAGTTTGTTCTGACAAAACTGTGAGTACAGAGCTTGCCGCAAAAGGCAAATCCCCCGACAATGCCGACGCATATCGGGGGATTAAATGTCCTTTGAAGGCCGCACTTCCTGTTGTTCTTTATAACCGATTCTATTTTGCAAAGACATGCGAGCCGATTGTCGTAATGACCGGACGCGTTCTTATCCATTTGTCATTTGTCTTTGCCGGGTTGTAATAGTAAATTGCACCGCCCGACGGGTCCCAGCCGTTTATAGCGTCCACCGCCGCTTTTTTAGCCGACTCCGTAACCGCCGCAGACCAGTTTGAATCCTTGACCGCGGAAAACGCGCCGTTTTGATAGACAACACCGGCCACCGTGTTCGGAAAAGAGGGGTGCGCGACTCTGTTTAGCACAACCGCGCCGACCGCAACCTGCCCGGTGTAGCTTTCTCCTCTCGCCTCGGCGGAAATCACCTTGGCGAGCAGGTTTACATCACTCTGCGCATAACCGCCGGTGCCGCCCGACGAACCTCCGCCCAAGCCGAGGTACAAAAGCGTCTTGCTTCCCGCGATTCCGTCCGCGGTAATTCCTACCGACCTCTGAAATGATGTCACCGCATTTTTTGTCTGCGTGCCGTATATTCCGTCAACATTCCCTCTGTAAAACCCTAATTCCTTTAACACTTTTTGGATTGACTTTACTTCCTCCCCGGTGGAGCCGTATCGTGAAAGAGCCTGCGTAGTGATATTGCTTTCGCCGAGCATAGGAGCAATGCACGCGAAGCTCATTACAAGAGTCAGGCATACCGCAAAGATAATTTTACTTTTTTTCATATTTTACACCTCGGAAATATTTTTTCCCGATTGGTAGAATTTATTCAAAAACAGATGTATAATTAGAATGTAATTATCTATACCGTTTTAATCGAAAGGTATTTTAAAATGAAAAAAAGCCGCATTATTATAACAGTAATCCTCGCCCTTGCCGCCTGCGCCGCCATATCCGCGGCTCTAATCACTCGCTTCGGGGAACAAGAGGAAACGAAGCCGGTGCAGACGACCGTTTTAACCGGAAAGAACTTTGCCGACGCGTCTTTGAGAAGCGACAGGCTCTATCACTATTCCGGCTCGAATAACATTTACTACACGCTCTCACCGACGGCGTATTATAAATACTCGTCAGGGAAGTTTACTTCCGTTAAGCCTGCCAAGAAGTTGCGTACAACCGTTTCTCTGCCCGGTACAAGCGTTACACTCGAAATTCCGATAATCACCGTGGGAACCCGCAGTTTCGGCGTTTGCGAATGGGTGTCCCCCGATGACCCCGCAGCAACGCCTTACAGCTATATTTTCGCTTATCTCACCGACCTGCCCGCCGGCACGCCGTATTCCCGGTCCGAGCACTACCTGTTGTGCCTTGACACGCAGGAGAGCTCAAAGGATTTGCCAAGGAGAATGTTTTCGGAAAACTTCGCCGTGACAAAATCCGGAAAGGTCAGGGGATATATAACGAGCGAGAGAAACAGAATGGTAGAATCGAACGGACAGCTTCGCACCGACCAAAATGTACTCACGGCGGATTTAATAAAAAACGCAAGAAAAGGGAAAATTCCCGTTTTGAGCGGATTTATGTACGGACTTAACGACGAGGAAAAACTTTGGGACCTGCGAACGATAACCGGCTCATACACCGGGAAAATTACAACTAAAATCTCCGGCGCGTGGGCGAAAATGACCGACAAGGGCTATGTCTATTTACGCAAAAGCGGCGACTGCTTTAAGGTGATACAAAAGTCCTACTCCGGAAAGGACACCACGCTCGCTTCATACGAGGGAAGCATAGATAAGGATTACATACGAAACGGCGACCTGATTGTGAAAAAAGACACCCCGGCACAGGTGAGCAACCTGCTAAACGGAAAAAGCTCCCCGCTCGCGCAAACTTCGGCATATAAAGCGTTGGATTTTTCCACCGCGGGAAATAAGTACACAGCCGTTTTAGGCAAAACCGAAAGCGGCGATGTAATCGCGCTGTATGATACCGACTCCGGCGAGGTGTTCACGATTTCGGGAAAATCCCTTTTTGACGAAAACGGCACGATAAATGTCACCCCCGACGGCACGGTTATATTCCCCTTAAAGGGCAAAAGCGTTATCATAACAAAGGACCGCTTTAAAGCACTTTCAAACGAATAACAAAAACCTCTGTCCGCGGACAGAGGTTTTTTGGTGAAGACGAGTGGACTTGAACCACCGACCCC
>CALYOC010000208.1 GCA_945227095.1 uncultured Clostridia bacterium | reverse complement strand
TGTTCTTGTATATACCGTACTCTTTATATATCTCGTCCATAAACTGCACAAGGCTCTTGCCTTGGAGTTTATAATATGCTGCCATTTCACAAATCATCATCGAGGCGACAACGGCGTCCTTATCACGCGCGTGTGTTCCGCACAGGTAGCCGTAACTTTCCTCGAAGCCGAGCACAAATCTGTCCTGCTCGCCCTTCTTTTCAAGATTTGTTATACATTCACCGATGTACTTAAATCCCGTGAGAAGGTTGACAACCTCGCAACCGTATTTTTCGGCAATTCTAAAGACTATCCCCGTTGTGACGAAGCTCTTTACCGCAACCGGGTTTTCCGGTAATGTTCCGTTCGCTTTCCTGCAAGAGAGGATATACTCCAGAAGCATAGCGCCGACTTCATTTCCGCTCATAAGGCGGTAGGAGCCATTATCCTTTACCGCTATACCCACTCTGTCACAGTCGGGGTCAGTCGCAAGAAGCAGGTCCGCGTCAAAATCCTCCGTACATTTAATGGCGTACTCAAACGCCTGCTCAATCTCCGGATTGGGATACGGACAAGTAGGGAAGTTTCCGTCGGGAAGCTCCTGCTGCGGAACAACCTTGACATTTTTACAGCCGATTCTCCTTAAAATCTCTCTGACGGGTTTATTACCCGTACCGTTCAGGGGTGTATAGACAATCTTTAAATCCGCTTTTTCGGGAGCATCTTTATTTATCCTCTGCCTCTCAACAGCTGAGAGGAATTTATTCATCATATCCTCGCCTAAAAACTCAATTTTGCCGTCTTTAACTGCGCAGTCAAAATCAACTTTCTTAACATCACTGAAAATGTCTGTTTTTGATATTTCGTCGAGAGTGGCACGCGCCGATTCGTCGGTCATTTGGTATCCGTCGGGGTCATAGCACTTGTAGCCGTTATACTCGGCGGGATTGTGCGAAGCGGTCAGGATAATACCGCTCTTACAGCCGAGCTCGCGCACCGCAAAGCTAAGCACGGGTGTTGGGACGAGTTCCTCAAAAAGGTAAACCTTAATTGAGTTTGCGGCTAAAATAGCGGCACTGTCCTTTGCAAAGACATCGGACTTGATACGGCTGTCATACGCAATGGCAACCGAGGGGTTATCATACTTCTTATTCAAAAAATCGGCAAGTCCCTGAGTCGCCTGTCCGACAGTGTATATGTTCATTCTGTTCGTACCGGCGCCGATAACTCCCCTGAGTCCCGCTGTACCGAACTCCAAGGATTTGTAAAATCGGTCGGCTTTTGCCTGTTCATCGCCCGCAATCGCTCTTAACTCCTCGATTAAATCGGGGTCGTCAACTGCCTTTTCGAGCCAAAGGTTATATTGAGTGTCAATCTTGTTCATAACAAAACCTCTTTTATAATAATATACATCTTAATTTTACCTAAAATATATAAATATGTCAACTAAATTACTTCTTATCCGAAAAGTCAGCTGCTGCGCTTGACAAGCAAACGATAGTTCATTGTAATATAGGTAAACAATCGTTTACCAAACAGGTAATTTTATGAAAAATACAAAAGAAAAAATCCTAACCGCCGCGCTCGCCCTGTTCGCAAGGCAGGGTTATCAGGCAACTTCCGTCAGCACTATTGCAAGTGAGCTTAAACTGACAAAGGGCGCGCTATACAAGCACTACAAAAACAAAGAGGACATTTTCACCTCTATACTTAAAAAAATGGGCTTAAACGAGGAACAAATTATACCCGTTAAGGCGGACGCGGGCGAATTGCCGTTTGAAAAAGAATTTTTTGACGCGGTTATCAGCGTTGACCCCTACAACTACTTCGGCACAGACAAAGACTTTCCGGATGACAAGCTGCTTCCTTTTCTAAAAAGCGGCGGATATGTCTATATTGCAATTCCCGGTATGAAAAAGGATTGCCACGACAACCTTCCCCGTGAGCTGACATTATCCCGGAACGCGGAGCAGCTTGACTATATCCACGACGCAAAGTACCGGTCGGAGATTGTCAGCGCCTGCAGGGACGCGGATGTTATAAGCGTAAGCGAAATGGAGTCCAATGAGGAAGTGTGGGCAGATTGGCTCAAACAGGAAAATGAATACGCCGTAGGCGACAGAAGGACAATGGAAGCGGGCGGCGGAAAATACTTAAACTTTATCAAAATTGTACTTAAGAAAAAATAAAGGATAAGTTTATACGGTTAATCACCGACTGCACAGATAAATCGGCTGCCGTAAAGGCTGTAAAAGCGCCCGACATCAAACGATGTCGGGCGCTTTTTACAATGCCGATGATAAATAATTGAAAAAGAAAATAAGATGTTATATAATGATAAAAACAAATTATTTCATCTGACATCACGGGAGAACAAAATGTTTAAAAAGGTTACAAGTTTAGGTCTATACGGATTAGACGCTTTTAAAGTGGAGGTTGAAGCAGACATCTCCGGCGGTCTGCCGTGTTTTGACATTGTGGGACTGCCGGACGCCGCAGTTAAGGAGTCAAAGGACAGGGTGCGCTCCGCACTAAAAAACAGCGGCTTCAGATACCCCACCTCCCGGAGCAAGGTTTATCGTTATTCCTGTCTCTTATACACATCTGACGCTGCCGACGATCTTACGCGTGTA
>CALYOC010000207.1 GCA_945227095.1 uncultured Clostridia bacterium | reverse complement strand
ACGCGTAAGATCGTCGGCATCGGCAGATGTGTATAAGAGACAGGCCTGTACGGCTGACTTCTTGTTTGTCTTTTTTTCGCCCTTTGGAGCCTTTTGCGCTTTTTTCTTGGATTTTCTGTTGGGATCCATTCCGTATTTTGCGAATATTTCTTCCCTTGTGAGCTCTCCGGAGCGAGAGTTTTCCTTCGCACCGGTCTGCCTGTCTGCCTGTCTTTCGGAGCTGACAGCTTTTCTCGTTTGAGCGGCTGTGTGCGAAGCTTCCCTGTGCGCGCTCAATGTACCCTTTTTCTCGTTTGATTCCTTTTTATCCAAGTAGTCAAGGTACATTTTGTAATCTATGGGTTCGGACCCGTGAAAATTCTCCTTATCTGACATAACTATTCCTCTTTTTCCCTTTAGTGTTTAACCGCCGAAACAGTTATTTCTTATTCCTGCGTCTGCTCTTGCTGTGCCGTTTCTTCGGCAACATCCTCTCCGCCTTCTTCAATTTCCTCGCGGGGGTCAAGATGCTCTGCGGTAACTACCGAAATTACCTCGTCATCTCCGTCCGTTCTCATAACGCGCACACCCTTTGAGGGTCTGCCGAAGGTGCTTATCTCGCTGACCGCCATTCTTATTATAATTCCGTTTTTGGAAATCATAATGATGTCCTCGTCCTCTTTTACCGAAACAACGCTGCAGACCTTGCCGTATCTCTCCGTCTTATAGTTGATAAGTCCTTTTCCGGCTCTTGATTGAACGCGGTAATCGGTAAATTCGCTTCTTCTTCCGTAGCCGGTAGAGGTGACGGTAAGAAGCGTTGAGTTCTCTTCGAGAACCGTCATTCCGACAACCTCGTCGCCCTCGGCAAGCTCGATTGCCTTTACTCCGCGTGCCGTTCTGCCTATCGGTCTTGCGTCGTTTTCGTTAAAGCGTATCGACATTCCGTTTTTGGTTGCGACAAGCAAATCGTCGTTTCCGTTTGTGCAGCGAACCCAAGCGAGCTCGTCGTCCTCGTCCAAAATAACGGCAATAAGTCCGCCGCTTCTGCGGGTATCGTAAGCCGAAAGCTTTGTCCTCTTTATAATTCCCTTCTTGGTGACCATACAGAGGAATTTTTCTTCGTCCTTAAAATCCTTTACCCTTATCATTGCGGTAATTTTTTCCGAATTTTCAAGCGGTAAAAGGTTTACTACATTAAGTCCTCTGCTTATTCTGCTTCCCTCGGGTATTTTATATCCCTTTAAGCGATAGCATTTACCGAAATTGGTAAAGAACATAACATAATCGTGTGTCGAGCAGGAGAACATACTGTTTGCGACGTCTTCCTCGCGGGTTGTCATTCCCTTCAGTCCCCTGCCGCCGCGGTGCTGTGCCTGATAAGACTCCAGCGTCTGTCTTTTAATATATCCGAAGTTTGTGAGTGTTATCATACACTCCTCCTCCGGAATGAGGTCCTCGTCCTCTACGCTTGCGCAGACATCGAGAATTTCTGTTCGTCTTTCGTCGAAGAACTTTTCGCCCGCCTGTCTTGCTTCCTCTTTTACAAGGTTGAGAATTTTCTCCTCATCACCGAGAATTTCAAGGTAGCCGGCAATTCTCTGCCTGAGCTCTGCCAACTCTTCTTCAATCTTGCTTCTCTCAAGACCGGTGAGTTGTCCCAAGCGCATTTGGACGATTGCGGTCGCCTGCGCTTCGTCAAGCTCGAAGCGTTCCATAAGAGTTTCCTTACCCTTTTGAACATTTTCTGATTTTTTGAGAATTTCAATAACCTCGTCGATAAAATCAAGGGCTTTGTTAAGTCCTTCAAGTATATGCGCTCTGTCCTGAGCTTTTTTAAGGTCAAAGTTTATTCTTCTTGTTATAACCTGCTCCTGGAAGGAAACATACTCCTTAAATATCTCTTTTAGGGAGAGGATTTTCGGCTGTCCGTTTACAAGTGCGAGGTTGATTATTCCGAAGCTTATCTGCATTTGCGTGTAGGAATAGAGCTGATTTAAAACAACCTGCGGGTTTGCCTCTCTTTTTAATTCAATCTCCATTTGAATTTCTTCACCCGAAGAATAATCGTTGATGTCGGCAATTCCGTCTATTCTCTTATCCTTGACAAGCGTGGCTATGCTTTCAATAAGTTTTGCCTTATTTACCTGGTACGGAAGCTCGCTTACTACAATTTTAAATTTTCCTGTCTTTGTCTCCTTGATTTCGGCGCGCGCTCTGACTACTACCTTGCCCTTACCGGTGCTATAAGCTTGTCTGATTCCGCCCCTGCCCATAATAATTCCTGCAGTGGGGAAATCGGGACCCTTAATATATTCCATAAGCTCCTCGGTAGTAATTTCGGGGTTGTCGATATACGCGCACATTCCGTCAATTACCTCTTTCAAGTTATGAGGAGGCATATTTGTCGCCATTCCGACGGCAATACCCGTCGAACCGTTTATAAGAAGGTTGGGAAGTCTTGACGGAAGCACGGAGGGCTCTTTAAGTCTGTCGTCGTAGTTTCCCGTCCAATCAACCGTGTCCTTCTCAATATCGGTGAGCATTTTCATAGAGATTTTGCTCATACGGCTCTCTGTATAACGCTATGCCGCCGCCGACTCACCGTAAACGTCTCCGCAGTGTCAGTGTCC
>CALYOC010000206.1 GCA_945227095.1 uncultured Clostridia bacterium | reverse complement strand
GTGGAATGAGTATTGAATCATCGGTAATAGTCAAACCTATTTTCTTTTGAGCGGCACAGGCTTCGATAAGCATTTTTGAAGCGTCTATCGGCAGGTCGCCGTAACCCGGGCTGAAGCGAGTGTTGGAGTAAAGGCGGTATTCGTCGTAAACTTTTTGTGCCATCTCCCTTTGCGCTGAGTCGGCGATATATTCAATATATGCGCTGCCCAAGGCGTTGAAGATTGTCGCGTCCGTTATGCTCTGTTGTTCGTTTCGCATAAGCGCCAGGTCAAACCCGGAGCCGAGTGTGCACAGCAGTACGGCAACCTTTTTTGCACCGTCGAGGTGATTTTTTATATTTTCACCCTTTAAAATGATTTTTGTGTTTTGCAAATGCACTCCGTCGGGAAGAAATTCGGGAGTGAAAAATGCACTCATAGTTCGAGGTGAGCAGGACTTTTTCACCTTTTCTTCAAGCTCACAAATTTTGTATTTCAGCTCGTCCTCGATTTTTTGATTTTTGTAACCGAGGTATCTTAGAGCCTCCGCGGCTATTGAATCAAAATTTTTCATTTAATCTCCCCGTAATGCCCTTGGCGATATATGGCTTGTTCATTGTGTAGATGTGTATGCAGTCCACACCGGCGCTTCGCAGCCCGTAAATTTGCTTTGCGGCGTATTCGATGCCCGCCTTTTCCAAATCCTCTTTGGAATCCTTGTATTTGTTGAGTATTCTTATTATTTCGCTCGGCAGAGACGCGCCGCACATAAAAATCATTCTCGAAATCTGACTTTGCGACATTATCGGCATAACTCCCGCCTCAATCGGTGCGCTGATACCGATGTTGCGAGCATTGTCTAAGAATCTTAGGAATGAGTCATTGTCAAAGAAAAGCTGACTTAAAAAGAAGTCCGCTCCCAAATCCTCCTTGAGCTTTAAATATTCCAAATCCTTTTTTGTGCTTTCACATTCGAGGTGTCCCTCCGGATAGCAGGCGGCGCCCACACAAAAGCCCTCCTGCTTGAGCAGGGGGATAATGTCGGTCGCGTGCCCGAAATCGACGGCGTGAGAGCCCTCGGCAATGTCGCCGCGCAGGGCGAAAACATTCTCGGTTTTATTCTGCTTTAAAATGTCTATGCTCCGCTTAAAACTTTCCCTGTCCGAGTTGACGCAGGTCAGGTGAGCCATTGAGGCGGTTTTGTATTTGTCGTTTATGAGTGCGGTAATTGCCGCTGTTTTTTCTATACTTCCGCCCACGCCGCCTGCGGAGCAGGTGACGCTGATGAAATCGGGGCTGAGGTCGGTAAGTTCACCGATAACTCTGTCCGCGTCCGCCATAACGAGCTCGCCCTTGGGCGGAAAAATTTCAAAGGATGTGATTTTTTTGTTTTGCTTATATAAGTCGCTGATTTTCATTTTTTACTCTTTCTGCTGATAAAAGCTGATTTTTCAAAGATATTTAGTTTGTTTTAATATATTAGTACAAAAAAACAGGAAAATCAAGAGAAATCCTAATTTTTTATAGGAATTAGGAATATTTTACTGATAATTTTTCTGTTTTAATAAAAAAACAGAGCTTTAAATCCCTAAAAACAAATAGGGATTTAAAGCTCTGAAAAATTTTGCCTTTGTTTAATTGTTTTTATTGAGTGTCATCGATTGCATTTCCAAGTATGGCGAAAACCTGCTTGATTACCTTGGCGGCAGGTATTTCCGGAGTGACTTTGACGGTCAGATACGGCTTTCCCGCCGCGTTGAGCCTCACCTTGCCGGGCATTAACCTGTCGAGCCTTGAAACTTTTTCAAGGTCGAAACTGTCAGCGTACAGGCGTACGGACTCCGGTGTGCCCTTTATCTCCGTAAAGCCGAGCGAGATTGCGGTGTTTCTGAGCAGAGAAATTTCAATTAAACCCTCTACCATTTTCGGTATGTCACCGTATCTGTCTATTAACTCGTCATAGACATCGGAGGCGTCGGATTGTGTGCGAACTTCGGCAATTCTGCGGTAAGCCGCCAAGCGTTGCGGGAGATTGCTTATGTAGCTTTCGGGGATATGCGCGTCTATGGGCAAGTCGATAAGGCATTCCCTGTCAGAAACATTTTCGGCTTCGCCTTTTTCCTCGCTGACCGCCTGTGAGAGCAGTTTGACATACATATCGTAGCCGACCGCTTCGATTTGACCGTGCTGTTGTGAGCCGAGAATATCTCCTGCACCGCGAATTTCTAAATCGCGCATCGCTATTTTAAAGCCCGAGCCGAATTGTGTGTATTCCCTTATTGCTTCGAGTCGGTTGTAGGCGGCGTCGGAGAGGGTGGATTCCTGCCTGTATGTGAAATATGCGGTGGCGCGCCTTGAAGAACGGCCGACTCTGCCGCGGATTTGGTGAAGCTGTGCAAGCCCCATTCTGTCCGCGTTTTCGATTATAAGTGTGTTGACATTGGGCACATCGACTCCTGTTTCAATAATAGTTGTGCATACGAGAATATCAATCTCGTTTTCCATAAGTTTACGCCAGATTTCGCTGAGCTGACCTTCCGACATCTTGCCGTGGGCAATACCTATTCTCGCTCCCGGAAGTTTTGAGTGAAGAACCGACGCGGTCAGCTCAATATCGTCCACTCTGTTGTGCAG
>CALYOC010000205.1 GCA_945227095.1 uncultured Clostridia bacterium | reverse complement strand
AACCGAGGCAGTCAATGCTGTGGATTATTCGCTTAAACTTTCCGCGCAGGGCAGAGTTGACGCTATGGCAAATGCTATCAACGAGGCATTGAGCAAGGCAGTTTATATTGCCGAATATAACGGAATTTTGGCACAGTGTCTTGCGGTCAACAATGACTCCAACGATTATTCTAAGAACAGCTATGAGGCGTTCTGTGCCGCTATGAGCCGTATAGATACCGGCAAGGACTTCAACACTGCCGATACCACACAGGCACAGGTAGATGCCGCACGAGATGCACTTAAGGCAGCGTATGACTTGCTTGAAGCCAACTATGTAGCAATTTCGGGTGTTGAGAGCTATGATATGAACGGCACCGCGATTGTAATAGGAACAAATACAAACCTTGATGCTTCTTCCCTTGTCGCAGATGACGGCGGAGCGGGACTTGCTTCGTTGAAATATATCGATGTTTCAGGAAATGATATCACCAATACAAAGAAAACTCTCGGCACCGGCTGCAAGGTTCAACTTATCTACAACGGACAGGTGCAAAGTGAGTACACTATCGTTGTATATGGAGATGTAAACGGTGACGGACAGGTAACTGTCAGCGATGTAATTAAGACAAAGGCTATGCTCGCAGACAGCTCGGCATTCAGCGCGGCGCAGATAGCGGCGGCGAAATGCTCAACTTCTTCCGTCACGGTTGAGGGAGTTATCAATTTAGCAAAGAGAGTTTAATTTCACAATGCACCCGCTGATAAAGCGGGTGCATTTGAAGGGAAAAGTAATAGATGAAAAATTATAATCAAACCCAGGCTGATTATCAGCAATCCGATTATAATGAAATCGGAAACGGCAAAACGTTTAATGTGGTTGACAGCATAGATAAAGGAAAAACATTAGATGTCGCAAAGATATTGTCAGCGTGTTTAAAGTATTGGTGGGTGATTCTGCTTTGTGGGATTGTATTCGCAGGTGCAGGCTTTGCCGCGGCAAAGATAACCCACGAGCAGACATATTCCTCTCAAATCAGCTTTATCGCGTCCAATACAAGTTCTGAAAACGGCACACAAAAAGTTGTTGACAGCAAGGTATATAGCAAGGACTATACAAGCAGCTCCGATGTTACGGCGTCAAAGGATTTGACAAATACCTTTGTATATGTTCTTACAAGTAACGAAATTCTGCAAAATTGTATTGATAGCCTTCATTTGTCAAATATGTTCCCGAATACTAATTCTCTTAAAAAATGTATAGAGGTTGAGGCCATTGAGGATACGCAGAAGCTTGACCTGACCGTTACGACTAAGGACGCGAAGGTATCGAAGGATATCGCTGATGAAATAATGAACAATTATGAAGAAGTGTTAGATGATGTAATGCCTTACACTTCACTTAAGGTTCTTGACGAGCCGCAGATGGCGACCAATCCGAACAGTGATAACAACTCAGTCATCTTTACCGGAGTGGGAGGCTTGATAGGTCTTTGCCTTTGCGCGTTGATTATTTTAATTAAGGTTAGCTTTGACGATACTATAACAAATGTTGAAGATATCAATCGTTATATCGGTCTTGATGTTCTCGGAATTGTCCCTGCTTGCGGAGGTAAG
Organism: uncultured Clostridia bacterium; assembly: GCA_945227095.1. GTDB lineage: Bacteria > Bacillota > Clostridia > Oscillospirales > Acutalibacteraceae > CALYOC01. The sequence continues at coordinate 1,024 of CALYOC010000205.1, read as the reverse complement.
AATAAGAAGAAATCAAAAGGTAAGAACAAGGACTTTACCAATGGCTTGATTACCTCACCGACCTGTGAATTTTCTTATATTGAAACCTTCAAGTCCATCAGGACAAAGATTAGTAACATCAGCCTGAAAAAGAACCTCAAATCATTTGTTGTTACGAGTACAATCGCCAACGAGGGTAAAACAACCGTCTCCGTAAATATCGCTTTGGCGCTCGCGCAGACAGGCAAAAGCGTACTTCTCATAGACGGAGATATCAGACAGCCCTCTATTGATAAGATTTTGGGAATAAAGAATGACCCTAATTTCGGACTTACAAATGTGTTAAACGGATTGGCAAAGTTAGAGGATTCTATATATTATATTGAGAATTATAATATATGCGTTTTGCTTTCCGGCGCAGAGGTCAACAACCCGTCCGAGCTTTTGTCTAAAAGGGAGGTCAAGGAGATTATTTCCGCCGCGGAAAAGGAATTCGATTATGTTATCATCGATTCTCCGCCCGCAAACCTTGTAACCGACTCGGCTATTATCGGCCAGTGCGTTGACTCAACAGTTCTTGTCGTAAGGCAGAAGCACGCTCGAATTGTCGATGTCAAGTATGTTGCCGATGATATCCTAAACAACGGTGGTGTCTTTCTCGGCTGCGTATTTAACGGCGTTGAGCGCGGCGGCTGGCGAATGAATCGTTACTACGGTTACTACGGCTACTGCGATAAGCAGTCGAAAACAGTAGTTGAAAGATAAATGCGCAGGTTCAAATCAATAAGCAATTAAAAACAGATAATAGAAAAAACCTCTTGATGCACAAACTGTATCAAGAGGTTTTTTGATAGAAGATATTAAGTTCCGGCTTTAATATATAATAGTTTTAATACTCGCACAGGGCAATAATGAATTGCAGTCACAGGAAGCGGTTTATTACTGCACTCAATATCCGAATAATAAATTTATTCAGCAATTATCGTATTAGGTAAGATAAAACCGACTTCGCAGAAAAGCACCTTGCAGTTAGTAAATATAAGAG
>CALYOC010000204.1 GCA_945227095.1 uncultured Clostridia bacterium | reverse complement strand
AAATATATCCGCTACTAAAAATATAAGTCAGACGTCGGAGCAACCGAGTCCGATAAATCCGACAGCTTTTAACCTGCCCTTTTGCTCAATGAGCAAGTCTATAAAAATGACTACAAAAAGCGCAGTCATTGAAAAGTCAATCCCCTTAAAGTCTATCGGTATAATCTGTCCTGCGAGAGAGCCGATAAGCGAACCGAGTATCCAGTAAAGATGGTCAAATACACTTATCAAAAACCGCGCGTGCGGCTCGTCCACATCCTCCGGAACTTCCGAAAAGGAAGTGTTTACGGAATACGTTTCATCGGTCAAGCCGAAAATGAGAAAAGGATAGCGCCAACCGCCCTGACGGAATTTCTCGATATACGACAAGCCGTAAAAGATATGCCTTGAATTGATAAACAGCGTCATAAGCGCAGTTGTGGCAAGCGACGCGCCCGACGAGAGCAATGAAACGAGTAAAAACTGTCCCGACCCCGCGTACACGGTAAGAGAAATTACAACAGCCCAAATCCAATTATACCCCGCTTCATAAAGCATAATGCCGAAAGCGGAGCCCAAAAACAAATAACCGAACAAAACCGGTATTGATTTTTTTAAAGCAAAATTAAATGTTTGAACTGTCCTTGACCTTTTCATACCTTACCAACTCACAAAAAATTTCAACGATTAAAATTATATAAAACACCGCCCTGTCCGTCAAGTGTATTTTATCAATTTATAAAAAGAAATTAAACTGTTCTTGTTGCCGCTATACCAACGGTATGCTATAATTAAAACAAGAAAATACATACAACAGGAGAATACATAAATTGAGCAATAATTTTAATAATTTCACCAAAAAGGTTGTCTCCCTCGGTGACAAAATAAACGGTTATACCGCAAAAATACAATGCCTTTCGGGTGCGTGGTTAAAGATAGTTGCAATGGTCTCCATGCTTATTGATCATATAAACAAGGCACTCATTTATCCCATACTCACCTCTGCGCACGGATTTCTTCCTACGCTGAGCAACATATTCGACAAGATAGGCAGAATTGCATTTCCTATATTTTGCTTTTTACTCGTCGAGGGCTTCTTCAAAACGCATAACAGAAAAAAATATCTGCTCAACCTGCTAATTTTCGGTGTGATTTCCGAGGTTCCGTTCGATATGTGCACAACGGCGAGTTTTTTCGACAAAAACTGGAACAACATTATGTTCTCCCTCGCGCTTGTGCTCGTCACAATTTGGGTAATTGATATTTTAAAAGAGAAGATGAAAAATCTGCCGACGATTGTTTGGCTTTTAGTCTGCGTCGTAATTGTCGCACCGATTTGCCTGCTCTCGTCAATATTGGGGCTTGACTACGAAAGCTACGCAATTTTAATAGGCTGCTTCTTCTACCTGTTTTACAATTACCGATTCTTGGGCGCCGCGCTCGGCTTCGCAACGATGATTTCGCAGCCGTGGTCAATTTTAGGATTCGGTTTGACTATGACCTATAACGGCAAACGCGGCAGACAAATTAAAATGTTAAGCTACTGGTTTTACCCCGTTCATCTGCTTATAATAGGCATAATTCGTATGATTTTAAAAATTTAACACTAAAAAGTATATACCACAAAAGCCGTTTACATATCGAGGGATATGTAAACGGCTTTTTTCACTTCTTTATATACCGGTTAATAGAAATTAAAAGACTTCCGGTACGAGCAAATTTATATTTGGTAAATGGCGATAGAATTATTTTAAATATCTATTTCAAGCAATATCGGCGCGTGGTCCGAGCCTAAAACATCAGTTAAAATCGCACTATCCTTAACCTTTTCAAAAATTCGGTCGGAAACCACAAAGTAGTCAATGCGCCAGCCTGCGTTCTTCTCCCTCGCCTTAAACATATAGCTCCACCAAGAATACTCAACCTTTTCGGGATAAAGTTTTCTGTATGTATCGGTAAATCCGCTGTTCAAAAGTAGTGAAAACTTCTCCCTCTCCTCGTCGGAAAAGCCCGCGCTAAAATGATTTGTCTTTGGATTTTTTAAGTCAATTTCATTGTGTGCCACATTCAGGTCCCCGGTATATATAACCGGTTTGTTGCTGTCAAGCTCCTCAATATAACCGCGCAGAGCGTCCTCCCAGCGCATACGATAATCGAGCCTTGCAAGCTCGCGCTGTGAATTCGGAGTGTAAACGCACAGCAGGTAAAAGCCCTCGTACTCCAGCGTGATAGCCCTGCCCTCGTCATCAAACTCCGGTATGCCTATTCCGTAAGAAACGGACAGCGGCTTATGCTTTGTAAAAACCGCCGTACCCGAATATCCCTTCTTAGCCGCGCTGAACCAATACTGATAGTATCCTTCCGGGTTAAATTCTGCCTGCTCGGGCTGCATTTTTGACTCCTGAATACAAAAGAAATCCGCACTTTGAGAATAGAAAAACTCCTCAAAGCCCTTTTTTAAGCACGCCCTGAAACCATTTACATTCCACGAGATAAACTTCATAAAAAAAATCCTTCCGAACAATTTTACTTTCTGATTAAAAGGCTTTTACAAAAACATTCTGCGAAGCTTGCTCTCAACCTTCCAGCCGAATTTTTTAACTCCGCTGTTTCTGCCCATAATCCTAAACAATTCCTTTTGCT
>CALYOC010000203.1 GCA_945227095.1 uncultured Clostridia bacterium | reverse complement strand
GGATAATATATATGTATGTTACATATATCCTCTGGGGAATGATTTACACGGTAAATGATGTTCCGTACTGGTCGCTTTCGTCTGTACTGACTCCGAATGAGCAGGAGCGCACCAACCTTATGTCCTTTACCCGTGTGCTGACCTCTGTCGGACTCGGAGTGCCGACTGTTATTGTGTCCGCCCTGTTCTTCTGCAAGGACCACAATATTCTTTCCGGCTCTGTGGCAAAGAGCAGTTACAGCGTTTATCTTACCGCGGCGGTTATTTGTTCGGTTGTCGGAAGCGGACTTATCTTCCTCGCCTTTACCGGCACCAAGGAGGTTGTAAAGCAGTCGGAGCAAAAACCCACCTTCTCCGAGAGCTTGAAGTTCCTTTTCACCAACAAACCATTGATGCTCATTTTATTGTGCAACCTTTTGGCATTCCCTAAAAATCTCATTTGGACGGCACAGCCCTATGTTGCACAGTATCTCTTTGGCAGCCAGCAGTGGGTATTTATTCTCGGAATTCCGTACTCGATAGGTACGATGATTTCTTACGCCATAACTCCGTTCCTGATGAAAAAATTCTCCGGAATAAAGTCCTACATAATAGCTATGGTTTACTCGCTGTTCCCGATGGGAATACTCTACTTCTTGGGATATAACAATATACCGCTGATTCTCATTTTCTCGTTCTTAAACGGCTTGTCCGGCGGTGTAACCGGAGTAGTTCCGTCCGTGCTGATTGCGGATTGTGTTGACTACACCGAGTGGAAAACCGGTCAGAGAGCGGAGGGAGTATCCTTCTCCGTTCAGACCTTTATGGCGAAGGCGTCCGCCGCGCTTCAATCCTTCTTAGGCGGATATATTTTGAAATGGATTGGTTATCAGGCGAATGTTCCTCAAACCGCGCAGACAAAGAGCGGACTTTGGCTTATGTATACGATTTTGCCTGTTGTACTGAGCTTTGCTTCAATCATACCGCTGTTGTTCTACGACTTGAAGGGTAAAAAGCTTGACACAATTCGAAGCGAGCTTGCCGAGAGAAGAAAAGAAAACAGTGAAAAAGTGTCTTAATCGCCATTTATTTATTGAAAAAGCAAGGTAAGAATGTTATACTAAATTTGTTATTGGGAAAATCCCTTTGATAATGCGAACTTGGAGGAAAAAGAGATGCCATCATTTAATGCTCACTATTTGTTTGCGAAGACAAATATTGACACACTCAAAGAAATTTTTTCGGATGTAAAAATCAATGAAGAAGCGGTATATTACGGAACACAGGGTCCGGACCTTATGTTCTTCGGAAGACTGATGCCTGTAGTTATGCCCGGACGAAGCTTGCAGGACATCGGAGATAAACTTCACGCCGCCTGCCCGACCACAATGGTTGCGGTAATCAGGAAATTTTTCAAAAAATTTCCCGAAGATGATATTGCAAAGTCCTTCCTTCTCGTCTATCTTTGCCACTACACACTTGACAGAAACTGTCATCCGTTTGTATATGCAAAGGAACAGATGATTTGGGAGCAGCACCAAAACTACGACAGGCTCTGGATTCACAATGTCATCGAGCACAATATGGATTCATACATAATCAGAAAGCTTCTCAACACAGATGACGCGGGAATTCTCAAATCCTACAAGGTGCTTTCCACCGACAAGGAGGTTATTGCCGCCTGCGGACGCGCGCTTGCATATCTTGTACCGAGAGTTACGGATGAAACAATCACAGAGAAAGATGGCGCGCTCAGCTGTAAGGACAGCCGTACAATTATGTTCCTGCTGGGCGATAAGACAGGACTTAAGAGGAACACGGTCGGCAAACTCGGAGACGCCATTGTTAAGAAAAAGATTGGACCTATGTTCACCTGCTTCTTTGTTCCGAGACAGCCTATGACCGATTACAACTATTTCAGTGATGACCACGAGCCCTGGCTCAATCCTCACAACCCGGACGCAAAGCCGAGAACGGAATCGTTCTATGAGCTGTTTGAGTATGCGTGCACAGACCTCAAGGAAATTCTCACAAAGCTCAAGGCGTCAATGGATGACAGTAACTACGATATGGAGTCTATAACAGGCAACCTGTCCTTCGATAAAGGAATTGCCGTTCCCTATTCGGATAACCTTGCTATCAAAGATTGATTGTTATAAACAAAGCGCTCATAAGGACTGCCTTATGAGCGCTTTTTTATTGTAAAAGTTTTAAATTTATATAAATCAGTCCTTTGCTGTGTTACAGTAAGACGGTGGTTCTGTTAAATTTCCAAGTATTTTTATAACGCGTGCTGTAAAATCAAGTATAATCAATTTTCGATAATATCGCAAGGATTCATAAGTGTGCAGTAGAAAAATGGCAAACTTTGCCCGATTTAAAAAATCCGATTTATAACAAAAAGCTCAAGGTATCGATTTTATCGTACTTTGAGCTCTTGTTTGTATTAAAGAAAGTGAACACCGGTAATTTTATGAAATTATCCGTTATTGTTACTTTTTTTATATTTATATTTGTTAATTGTGATACAGGCAAAATGAAATATCCAAAACATAGGCTCTACTGGTAAAAGCCATCTGAATACTCTCAGTAAATACACTTCATTGCTCTTTAGAGCATTTTTTCTAAAAGGATAAGGATATATTTTATATTTCTTTAATCTTTTCAATT
>CALYOC010000202.1 GCA_945227095.1 uncultured Clostridia bacterium | reverse complement strand
GGTGCGTATTATTGCGGGATATAAATATCGGAAAAAATGTTGAAATAATAGGTGAGGATGTCTTTTCTGATTGTCCTGCTTTGTCGGAGATTGATGTCAGCGTTGACAATGCTCGGTTTGCTTCGTCTCAGGGTGTTTTGTACAACAAGGATATATCCTCTCTTTTGTCTTATCCGCGCGCGTATGATAAGACGCTTGCAATTCCCGCTTCGGTTAAGAGCATAGCAAAATATGCTTTCAGCCTATCCGATGTCGATAGCATTACAATCCCCGAAAATGTTGAACAGATAAGCGACAGGGCATTTTATATGTCCGAGGTTGAAAATGTTAATTTACTCGGTGCGAAAACAGTCGGCAGCGAATCATTTTATCTGTGCCGAAATCTTTCACAGGTTGTTTTTTCGGACGAGTTGCAGCTTGTAGGCGAATCCGCGTTTTTAGGTTGTGTATCTTTGTTAGATGTACGCTTCGGAAGCAGTAAATGTTCGATAATGCAAAACGCGTTTTTCAACTGTCCGAACCTTGCGGCGGTAGGTATGGGCGCAGGTGCGGAAATAAGCGAGCGCGCCTTTGCATATTATTATGATAATATCAGCGATAGCGAAATTGTTCCCGGATTTACTGTTTTCGGTTTTGCCGGCTCGGACGCCGAGCGATATGCCGGTGAAAACAAACTTAATTTTATTGATATGACGGCTCAGGAGGGAAGCTGGATTGTAAATGCTCAAAAGAGCGTTAAAAGAACATGTTCGCAGACGGGTAAAATTGTTTTGGAAAACATCGTTTCCGGACAGGTGAAATATATCGATTTGCCGACGCTCAGTCATACATTCTCCGATTGGAGCGTAATCGTTGAGGCTGATTGCAATAAAGACGGAGAGCGTTGCCGCAGGTGCTTGGTTTGCGGTAAAACCGAAAAGGAACCCATAGTGCACTATGGACACAAATATGCCCAAAAAGAAATCGGAGCGACCTGTACTTCTGCGGGAAAAATTATTTATACCTGCTCTGTGTGCGGTGATTCATACAGCGCTCCGTCCGGCACACCTCTGGGACATTCGTATGAAAGTGCGGTTGCACATTCCGTATCTTCCACTAAAATGGGATATATCAGTAAGGAATGTTCCCGTTGCAAATATGTCTATATATCTCCGGAATCCTGCAAATTTGTCAAGATGTCGGGTTTTAAGGTGCTCGGCAGAAACCAAAGTGCTATTAAGGTGACATTTAACAAGGTCAGCGGAGCTTCAGGGTATATTGTTTATAACGCGGCGACTAAAAAGAGTTATTACACCGCTTCAAATACCTATACAATATCCGGGATAGCCGCAGGCAAGGCCTGTAACCTCTATGTCAGACCGTATAAGGACATTTCGGGTCAGCGAATTCTTGGCCCGTGGACATCACCGATTAAAACCGTCACCCGACCCACCACCTCTAAGCTTAAAACGGTTTATTCACCGAAATCGCGGCAAATAAAGGCGACTTGGGCGGGGCAGTCGAGCGCAACGGGTTATCAGATTCAGTATGCAACCAACTCCTCGTTTACAAAAGGGGTAAAGACTTTTACAATCAAGAGTAATAAAACTACGGCAAAAACTTTTACAAAACTTTACGGAAAGAAAAAATACTATATCCGAATCAGAGCGTATAAGAATTACAGCGGCTTTACTACATACGGATATTGGAGTTCTGTTAAGTCTGTGATTACAAAAAAATAAGTGTACTTTAACCGCCGAATATGCGCTGTGCTAATTCGGCGGTTTTATTTTATTTACCGCGTAGCAGGGAAGCGTAATCGGTAAAGTTGCGGCTTTTGATTATTTGAGCATTCTTTACAATTTTAATACACCTGATTTGTATAAAAAAACATTGATTTCCATTATATAATATTTTATAATATTATTGGGTATATATTATCAGCAGGAGGGATTAAATTGAGAAATTTTTCTAAAAAGGCTTTGGCTTTTTTTCTTGGTGTTTCAATGATATTAGGTTCATTGGTATTCGCACCTAAAACTGCTTACGCAGACACCACCGGTGGTGATTACTCCTATCGTATCACTATCACCACTACAAACGATTGTAAGGGTTGGAATAACAATAGTCTTAACTTGACTTACAATAAGAATAACGGTGCCGGTGCTTCTACAAGTGTAAATATTTTTACAAATAACTACAATTACTTTAACACCCATGGAACCTTTTATTTTACAAATACAATCAACGGATTTCCCACGGGCTTGACATTTAAATACTCATGGGGCGGCGGTGCGACTTGGCGTAAGCTTGTCACAACCTTCACCTTGGAGGTTATGCAGGCAAACGGAAGTTACAGTAAGCTTTTTGAAAAGAGCTTTGAGAAGCAGTCAAGTGCTTTTAGTGCTGCGAGCGGTACTGAAACATACAGCGTTCCGACAAACCATTATCCGAAGGTAACGGATTTCTCATTTGTTTCCGGTGCCACATCTCTCACCGTAACTAAAAACGGAAGCGCGAGCGTGACCTCCTCTTACCAATGTAAGACACTTGACCAATACGGAGTCGAGTGGTGGAAAAGTCCGACTTATACGCTCAGCTCTACTCCTGCGGGAATCAGTATTGCCAACGGAATCTTATCTGTTTCCAGTGCGGCTAATACAAGCAGTGCACCCTGTCT
>CALYOC010000201.1 GCA_945227095.1 uncultured Clostridia bacterium | reverse complement strand
AAAGCTCGACAAAAAACTGGCTGAGCAACACCGCAAGGATATGCAAAAGGCAGAAAGGTCGGCTGTCTCTTCCGCATCCGCAAGTGCGAAAAAACCGGTTAAAAAGTCCGGTGGAGAAATGACGGTTAAGAAAAAGAATATAATCACATTGGCGGCAGTGATTGTGTGGGCAGTCGTGTTTGTGCTTTGTCTTTGCAATATATCGTATTTGACTCCGTCGCGCCTGCCGGAAAGGATAAAGGCTATTTCCGCCAACTCCGGTTCGGGCGAAGGATTTCCTTATGGATATGATTCAACCGGATTAAAGAGCTTTTCGACTTTTTCGGGAAATGATTTAATCTTATTAAATGACAGAGATTTAACCGTTTTAAACAGGTCTGCAAGACCCGTATTGGCATACTCGCACGAAATGGCAAAGCCTATTTTAAAAACATCCGCCGACAGGATACTCTTGTATGATTTATCATCAAAAAGAATTGATGTGTTAAATCAATCGGGAGTTCTGTATCAAACGGAAACCGATTATCCCATAATTTGCGCCGATATTTCGCAAAACAGCGACAGATATGTCGTAGCGGTAAATGAATCGGGACAGACAAAGAATGTTTATGTATATTCAAGGAAGAATAAAAAGATTTTTACATGGTCGTCCGGCAGCGGTTATATTGTCGATGTCGCAATCAGTGCCAACGGAGCCTATGTGGCGGTCGGAATGGTGAACACCTCTAACGCCGAGCCGTATTCAACCGTAATATGTTTTGATACTTCGTCGGGCAAGCAAAGGAGCCAAAAGAAGTTAGAGGGTACGACGATTTACAGCGTTGACTTTGTGACAAACGGCAATGTCTGCTCGTTGAGTTCGAACTCAGTGAATGTAACAAATATCAAGGGCAAAAAGATATTTTCACTCTCCTTAAATGCAAGCACAAATTATCAGTTATATACCGATAAATCCGGAAATATAGTTAATTTGTATTCCGCTTACAATTCGGGTGATTATTATTTAGATGTGTATTCTTCGGCAGGTAAAAAAAAGCTGTCTTATCAGATAGGAAAACCTCTCTGGTCATACTCGGACGGCTCGAATGTTGTAGTTTTACAAGGTGATAACAAGGCGGTAATGTTTTCTGTTTCACGGCAGGACAGATACTCTTGTGAATTTGACTCAAGCGCGTCAAGGATTGCCTTGAGAGGAAAGAGCGTTTACCTTGTCCAATCGGGTAAAATTGTTAAAATGTCGGTTAAAAGGGAATAAAGATGAGTTATATTTATGATATTGCGGCTGTCGCCATAATTATAATATTATCCGTAATTGGGTACAAAAAGGGAATACTTATTTCTTTGCTCGGAATTGTCAGTCTGGTCGCCGCGGGTGCCGTTTCGTTCTTCTTTTCCGATATGGCAATAGGTCTGCTCGGATTTGAGAATTACGCGTGGTCAAAGCCGGCATTCAAAGTGGGACTGTTCGCTCTTGCGTGTGTGCTTTTCGGTGTATTGTCTCGATGGATAAGCAAGGGTGTAAATAAAATTCCCGTTTTGGGCAAAACGAATAAGATTTTGGGTGCTTTTCTCGGTTTTTTGCAATCCCTTTTAATTTTGTTTATAATTTATTCATTATTATGGTGTATATTAAAGTATATACCGATAGAAAAAAATCGGTTTTTTGAAAGCTTTTCCAATTCGTATATTTATAAATTATTTGATGAATATGTATTTATTTACTATACGAATTTGAAAATATAATTATCCTGAGTATAATAAATCGTGTTTAATGATTTAAGGAGGTATTGTTATGAGTGAAAAAAATTCAACCTTGATGGAAATGTTTAAGATGTATGCTAAGCAGTGTAAAACAATTCCCAACATTCTGTCATTTATTAGAATTTTATTGACTCCTGTTTGTATGGTATTGCTTTTAAAGGGAAATCCTACCGACAAAATGAGTTATTATATAGCGGCGTTTGTCCTTGTAATTTTTATGGGAGTCACAGACTTTTTGGATGGAAAAATTGCCAGAAGATTTAACCAGACGACCGATTTGGGCAAAATTCTTGACCCTACGGCTGATAAAATTACTCAATTCGGTATCGCCACCGTCTTGATAATCAGATATTGGAGCTGGGCTAACTGGGGTTTCATTCTTCTGTTCTCGGTTTATATTGTCAAGGAAATCCTTCAAATAATTGCGAGCCTTCTAATTCTCGCGCGCGGAGATAAGCAGCCTAATGCGCAGATGTTGGTTAAGGTGTCAACATTTTTATTCTATATCGTCGTAGTAGTTATATTTGCCTTTGGTGAGGGCGGCGTATTCAGCGGATATTGGAATATGTACCGCAGTGCACCTTGGCTTATGTATATTTTGCTTATCATTTCCTGCGGATTTATGGTTGCGGCGTTTTGCAGCTACATTCCCGATTTCAAAAAAGGAATGAAGTATGATAAGTCAATGGGTGATAACTACAAACTTGACGATAATGAAAAATAATTAAGAATTTTAAAACACGGGGAGTTATGTAATGAGTGTTTTGTGCAGCAGGTGTCATAAAAGACCTGCAGTGATATTTATTTCTAAAATGGACCAGTCGGGTGACAAAAAGGATTCAAAGCCCGAGGGCTTATGCCTTACCTGTGCCAAGGATCTAAATATAGCTCCGATTCAGCAGATGATGGAGCAAATG
>CALYOC010000200.1 GCA_945227095.1 uncultured Clostridia bacterium | reverse complement strand
TAAATTGCAATGGTAAAAGATGCTATTAACGGATGCGGTCGTATCGGTCGTCTTGCTTTCAGACAGATGTTCGGCGCAGAGGGCTACGAAGTAGTTGCTATCAACGACCTTACAGACCCGAAAATGCTTGCTCATCTTCTCAAGTATGACTCCTCACAAGGCAGATATGCTCTTTGTGATAAGGTTGAGTCCACAGACAATTCAATTATTGTTGACGGTAAAGAAATTATCATCTATAAAGAGCCCAACGCAGCAGATCTTCCCTGGGGAGAGCTTGATGTTGATGTTGTTCTCGAGTGCACAGGTTTCTATACCTCAAAGGCAAAGGCACAGGCTCACATCGACGCCGGTGCGAAGAAAGTTGTTATTTCCGCTCCCGCGGGCAATGACCTTCCCACAATCGTTTACAGCGTAAACCAGGATACAATCGGAGATGCGAAGATTATTTCCGCTGCTTCCTGCACAACAAACTGCCTTGCTCCTATGGCGAAGGCTCTCAATGATTACGCAGCTATCCAGAGCGGTATTATGAGCACAATCCACGCTTACACAGGCGACCAGATGGTTCTCGACGGTCCTCACAGAAAGGGCGACCTTCGCAGAGCAAGAGCTGCTGCTGTTAACATTGTTCCCAACTCCACAGGTGCTGCAAAGGCTATCGGTCTTGTAATTCCCGAGCTCAACGGCAAGCTTATCGGCTCCGCTCAGCGTGTTCCCGTTCCCACCGGTTCTACAACAATCCTTACAGCGGTTGTCAAGGGTGAGAATGTAACAGTTGAAGGCATCAACGCCGCTATGAAAGCCGCTGCAAGCGAGTCCTACGGCTACAACGAGGAGCCCATCGTATCCTCCGACATCGTTGGTATGCGTTACGGTTCTCTCTTTGATGCTACACAGACAATGGTTCAGGACCTTGGCGACGGACTCTATCAGGTTCAGGTAGTTTCTTGGTACGATAACGAGAACTCCTACACAAGCCAGATGGTTAGAACAATCAAATACTTCGCTGAAAACTAATTTTTGAAGTAGATTATATTCTTAATACACTCTCAACTTTGTTGAGGGTGTATTTTTTTATCTGATAGAAAAAATGTACTAATCTGTATTAACAGTCGGCGGAGATTTGAATTGGAATTTGTCGCACTTGTTTAGGATAGAGCAAAAGTGATTTTTTCGCAGGCGTAAAAAAGCTGCAAAAAAAAGTGAGATACCGATTTCGGTATCTCACCTTATCTTCTTTTTACTGAATATGATAAATTTGTTGCACACATAGTCGAATATTACGACAAATACGCCTATAACTATTTTGAACAGCCAGAATCTTGCGGTGTAGTTGTCGGCAAATGCGCCGGTTATGCTCTTGTCGACGAAAATCCACATAAAGAATATGTTCGCAAGTCCCGATATAAGCCGGACGCCCAGGCTTTGCGAGAGTTCTCTTAAAACAACCTTCGGCAGCCAGCTTTTTGATTTAAAGACAAGCACTTTATTTCCGAGGAAGCTGAATATTGCGGCGGCTATCCAGGCGGCAGTCTGTGAAATTGCCGCGCAGTATTGACTATGGGCAAAGAGGTATTTAAATACGGCAGAGGTGCCGAAGTCTGCGATAACCGTTCCCACGCCGATAATTGCGTACATAATCATCTCTTTTGTAAACACGGTCTCTTTAAGCAGGGCTAAAAATTTCTGTTTTGTAGTTTCACTTTGCATATTTAATATTCTCCGCGTATAGTTGTGAGAATAAGATTATATCATAAGAAAGATTTATAATCAATAATAATAGAATGTGTGCTTGGGCGCGCGAAACCTTTAATCTTGCTTGTTCCCGATAAATTTTGCACTCACTTGTCGATTTGTATAAATTTTATTATAAAAGTTTATAAAATTTGTGCTATTGATATAAATACCCTTAAATGTTAATATATAAATAAGATATTTTTTGGAGGAATATAAATGAGTACATACAATGCTTCTGATATAAGAAATATAACCTTAGCCAGCCACAGTCATTGCGGAAAAACCACTTTGGCAGAGGCGATGCTTAAAATAGCCGGCGTAACCGACAGACTCGGCAAGGTTGCCGACGGCAATACGGTTATGGACTATGACCCGATTGAGAAAAAGAGAGGAGTTTCCGTATCCACCGCCATGGCAAATTTTGTCTGGGAAGGGAAGAAGGTCAACTTAATTGACACGCCCGGACTTTTTGATTTCGAGGGAGCGCAGTATGAGGGAATCCGCGCGGCGAAGACGGCGCTTATCCCGATGTCCTGTGTGAGCGGTTTGAGCATAGGAGCTCACAAGGCGTTCAAATCAGCCGAGCACAGAGGAATAGGCAGGGCGTTTGTAATCACGAAATGCGACCGAGAAAACACCGATTTTTATAAGGTTTTCGACCAACTGCATGAGAAATACGGAACACCGATTTGTCCCGCAGTAGTGCCGGTTTACGAAAACGGTATGATAACGACATATGTCAACCTTATTACCGGTAAGGCTATGAAATACGAAAACGGCAAAGGGACGGAGGTTCCCGTGCCCGATTTCCCGCAGTATGAAGAGATGATGAATATATTAAAGGAAGCGGTTGCGAGCTCCGACGACGAGCTTATGGAGAAGTTCTTCGCCGGTGAGGAGTTTACTCCGCAGGAGAGTCGTCAGGTACTGCGCCTTTCGATGTTA
>CALYOC010000199.1 GCA_945227095.1 uncultured Clostridia bacterium | reverse complement strand
GCCGATATATGCATGGTTTGGGGCGCTCCCCGACGTGTGCTACCGGCAGGGCGTAAACGGATCAACGCCTCCTCACGGCTCGGTGTTGCCACGCTGCGAGGAATGGTAGGCGCGTTTGACAGAGAATTGACCTCAAATGATATTGCTTTTCAAATTGCACCACGGATAAATGCCGCCGGGCGAATGGGAAGCGCGGACAGAGCTGTTGAGCTTTTAACGACTGAGGATCCGGATACAGCAGTTCGTCTGGCAGAGGACATTTGTCTTGCCAATAATGAAAGAATTAAAGCGGAAAACGACATTATTGACTTTGCCGCTGAAATGATAAGATCGGAAGGCTTTAGGGATAACAGAGTTATCGTGATATGCGGTTTTGATTGGCACCCCGGTGTGCTCGGTATCGTCGCTTCAAAGCTTGTCGATAAATTTTCAAAGCCCTGCGTTGTCCTGAGTAAGAAGAACGGAACTAATATTGCCGTCGGCTCGTGCAGAAGTGTAAACGGATTTTCAGTTTTTGAAGCGTTGAACTATTGCAGTGATTTACTTATCAAATTCGGCGGACACACTATGGCTGCCGGGTTATCCTTAAATACTGACAATTATTATGACTTTGTTGACAGAATAAATGAATATGCATTTAAAACTTCATATATTATGCCCGCCAACACATTGAAAATTGACTTAAAGCTTAATCCGCAGTCTATTGGAACGGGCATATTAAAGGAGCTTGACGCCTTCCAACCGTTCGGAACAGATAACCAAAGCCCGATTTTCGGACTTTATAAAATGACAATCCTCTCGATAAACTCATTGAGTTCAAATAAGCATATCAAATTCACCTTATCAAAGAACGGTTGTACTGTATTCGCATTGTATTTCGGACATTCGACATTCGATATTCCGTATGAGCCGGGCGATGTTGTAAACATTGCCGTGTCCCTGGAAAGAAGCACATATTACGGTAAGGAAAATGTCTCCGTAATTATAAAATCCATCAAATACGCCCAAAATGAAGATAATCTCAACTTTGAGAAGAATATCAAGGAGAGTTTTATAAGAGACGAACTGAAAAAGGAGCATTACCCCTTGGTCAAGGTTGACAGGAACGATGTGGCGGTTGTTTTTAGATTTGTCCGATATTACAACGGTTGGCCGTTTGATTTAGAAGAAATGTATGCTAAAGTTCGTCCGTACGGGCTCACCTTTACACAAATGCTCATTTGTATTGATATATTGAAAGAGATGGGACTTATCATCGAGGATATGTCAAGGGGAAGAATCGATGTACCCATCGAGCCGCAGAAGGTTGATTTAAACGACTCAACTTTATTACAAAAATCAAGAAAATTACAAGAAAGGTAGGTGAAGAATATGACCGCCGGAGAAAAATTTGACAATCTAATATCCTCACTCGGCAAGGATAAGTACAATATTGAGCTTATAAAAAGTGCTTATGAGTTTGCATACAATGCACACGGGGAACAGTTGCGCCTTTCCGGTGAGCCATACATCATTCACCCGATAGCCGTTGCAACTATACTGTCCGAATTGGGTATGGACAGCGAGAGCATTGTCGCAGGACTTTTGCACGATGTTGTCGAGGACACTTCGCAAAAAATAGAAGATATTAAAGTTAGATTCGGCGCCGATGTAGCCCTGCTTGTTGACGGCGTTACAAAACTCGGTAAAATTGCACTTACCACCCGCGAGGAAGTGCAGGCGGAGAATTTGAGAAAAATGCTCCTTGCGATGTCGCAGGACATCAGAGTTATTATCATAAAGCTTGCCGACAGGCTTCACAATATGCGTACAATCGACTTTATGAGTGAGCAAAAGCAAAGGGATAAGGCGCTTGAAACGCTGGAAATATACGCGCCTATTGCACACAGACTCGGTATCAGACCTATAAAGGACGAGCTTGAAGACTTGGCTATCAGGCATTTAGACCCTGTTGCTTATAAGGAAATCAGCGACAAACTTAAGCAAAATGACCTTATTCACAAAAATTTCCTTGAAAAGACAAAGCAGCTGATTGCTCAAAAGGTGCACGAGGTTGACCCCAATGCACAGATAGACGCGAGAACGAAGAGCGTTAACGGCATATATAGAAAAATGTATATGCAGGCACACAATTTTGACGAAATATACGACATTTACGCCATTCGTATCATTGTTGACAATGTTTCGGACTGCTATAACTGCCTCGGAATAATACATGACCTTTTCAGACCGCTTCCGGGAAGGTTTAAGGACTATATTTCCACTCCGAAGCCAAATATGTATCAATCCCTGCATTCGACGATGATTTGTAAGGAGGGAATACCCTTCGAGGTGCAAATACGCACTTGGGAAATGCACAAAACCGCTGAATTCGGTATCGCGGCTCACTGGAAGTACAAAGAGGGTATTAAAAAGAATGACAAGAAAATGGAGGAGCGCCTCTCTTGGATAAGGCAGATGATTGAAACTCAACAGGAGAGCGACAATCCCGAAGAATTCCTCGGAAGTATAAAGAATGAAATCGCCTATGACGAGGTGTATGTTTTCACGCCTAAGGGCGATGTTATAACCTTGCCCGTAGGCTCAACCGTTATAGATTTTGCGTACGCCATTCACTCTGAGGTCGGGAATAAAATGACCGGGGCGAAGCTCAACGGAAGAATAGTCCCCTTGGACTCTACAATCA
>CALYOC010000198.1 GCA_945227095.1 uncultured Clostridia bacterium | reverse complement strand
AAGTTTCAAAAATTTCACCACTTTCAAAATAAAAATATACATATATATTATCCTGCCGGTCTCAGAGAGATTGGGTCTGATAAACAACAGTATTGTAATTATCGCTATCGGTATGGGCGTCAATAACATATACGGACGCATTTTTCCGTATTTTGTGCGCGTTTTATCTACGAAACTACCCATAACCGGGTCATTTATCGCGTCCCAAATTTTAGATATCAAGAACATTGTGCCGACAACGGACGCGGCAATGCCCATAATATCCGTGTAAAAAATAGTCAGGTACGAGCTCATTATTCCATAGACTAAATTCTGACCTAATCCGGCAAAGCCGTAGCTCAAAAAGGTCTTTGGCTTGAGGTTTCCTCCCTCGACCTTGAAGGTTTCATCAACCTTGCTTTTAATCCAACCCATAAATTTTCTCCTCTTATTTTTATTTGATTTATGCTCGCACAGGAGCAAATGATACCGAAGCCGCAATAATTTATTTTTTCAATCCCCTAACGGCGAACTTCACCGCTTGAACCACACTCGATATTATTCCCGGAACCCACTCCCGGCGAGGCATATAATGTACGCCCTTACGCTTTATCAGCCGCAGAGGGATTTTAATATCCTTGAGAAATTTTCGGAAATTTTTATCCTCATTTCCGCACCAGCCTGCATCGGCAACCGCCAACGCTCTCGGAAAGAACATCTGCTCCAGGCTAGTATTATCGTCAATATACTCTGTCCAAGCCGGACACTCAACTCCCAAAACACTCTCCCTGCCGCGCAAATCAAAACCTTTTATTCCGATTTTATAATTATATACCTTTTTGAGAGAGGTCATTCCGTAGGGATAGTCCATATAGTACCTGTCAAGCGGGCTCAAAATAACCTTCCTTCCGGCATTTGCCCACTTCACCGTGGCTGACTTGCCCTTCCCGGTAATCATCCAATGCTGGACAACCGCGCTCTTGTCAAGTCCGTTTGACTTTAAGCAATCATTCCAAACAATCGCCGTTTTGCCCGCCTTGCCGATAAGCTCAATTATCCTGTTCATAAAGTACAGCTGGTATTCGTCAAAGCTATCAATCCCGAGCTGCTCCATAAGCTTCCTGCAATCGGGGCATTCGCTCCAATTCTTTCGCGGGGCTTCGTCGCCGCCGATATGATAATACCCAAACGGAAAAATCTCAAACAGCATTTGAAATATATCTTCAAGCACCTCATAAACCCTGTCCTTTGCCGGACAGAGAACGCCGTCAAATATTCCCTGATGAGTTTGAACACGCGTCCTGCCGCCCCTACAGGAAAGCTCCGGCATAACGCTCAAAAGTGCGCTGCAATGCCCCGGTACATCCAATTCGGGAACTACATCTATATATCTGTCTTTACAAAATTCAACTATATCACGCAGCTGCGCAACTGTGTAATATCCGCCGTACGGCTTGTTGATATGTACGCCGCCGAAATCGCTGCTTTCACGGACAGACGCCTTTTCGTGAAGTTCGGGATATTTCTCACACTCAATGCGCCAGCCCTGGTCGTCGGCAAGATGCCAATGAAAGACATTAAATTTTAGCAGCGCCATGGAATCAATTATCCTTTTGAGCTCCTCGACAGAGAAAAAATGGCGCGAGCAATCAATCATAATCGCTCTGTAGCCGAACACCGGTTTTTCCTAAATGAGACACTCCGGGAGAACCGTTCCGTATTCACACATTATCTGCTCAAAAGTGCATCTGCCGTAGAAAAGAGCCTTTTCGCTTCCCGCGCTCAAGGTGACTCCGCCCCCAAAGGTAGCCTCCAGTATATATTCGTCCTCTCCGAGTCCGGAAACGAGCTTTTCGTGATACATATTTTCATCAAAAAAGCACTTTGATTCATATAAAGTCAAATGGTTTGGCTTTGGAACAATTCTCATAATCCGACTCCTCGCCGTGCCGCTGTCAGCTCAAAGCCGCTCTCGCTCGCCGCCGTCAGGCAAGCGGTTGACTGCGGGTGATACGAATTTACATTTCTGACGGTCGCCACTATAAAATAACCTATGCTGATAATGACAAAAG
Source organism: uncultured Clostridia bacterium (assembly GCA_945227095.1). Classification (GTDB taxonomy): domain Bacteria; phylum Bacillota; class Clostridia; order Oscillospirales; family Acutalibacteraceae; genus CALYOC01. The sequence goes on along the minus strand of CALYOC010000198.1, from coordinate 672 downwards.
CGCCGATAACGCTCAAAATAATCTTTAAAATTTCATTCCTTCGCATTCTCGCCGTATTCTTTCCCTCGATATCGCTTCGCTTTTTGAAAGAATAGTCGGACATCTGCTGCTTTTCAAATTCTCCGGACAGGTTTTGATAGTAACCGCTGTCCTTTTTCATAACATATTTTTTCTTCTTATTTTTGTACTTCTTTTTCATCTTTTTCCTCTTTTTCCAAAAAATATTGATTGCGAAATACAAGCCGGAATAATAGAATAAATACGAAGGGAGTTTTGATATGAGAACTCAAATTGTAAATGACTCAATGATACTCATTCTCTTAAACAAAGATGACTTGACGGCTTTGCATTTAGAGCCTGTAAAAATAGATTTTTCAGACGAAAACACAAGAAACATTTTGCTGTCCTTGCTCGAACAGGTGCAAGTTCAAACAGGCAAGCAGCTGAAAAGCGGCGGAAAAACCGTTGTCGAAATTCTGCCGTTTGAAAACGGCGACTGCTTAATATGCTTCAGCAAGGCACCCTTGGATATGCCGAAGATAAAAATAACCGCCCGAATAAAGCATTGCACTCGCGTATATGAATTTTCGCCGCTTAACTATGTCAATCAATACCTTAACGCGGCACCCTCCGCAGACAAAAGAGAAATCTACGAGCGCGACGGTCCATACA
>CALYOC010000197.1 GCA_945227095.1 uncultured Clostridia bacterium | reverse complement strand
TCTACACGCGTAAGATCGTCGGCAGCGTCAGATGTGTATAAGAGACAGTCTTTCGAGCCTTGAATCATGCGGGGCAGAGGTTCAAAAGGGTAATGCTCCCGAGGAGCGCAAGCTTCAAAGGCTTTTCAGAAATAAGGAAGCTTCTCTTATGATTAAGCGCTGTAATGACTTCGGCGCAGGCGGCGTTTCGGTTGCAATCGGAGAGCTTGCCGACGGCATTGAGATTGACTTGAATTCAGTTCCTAAAAAGTACGAGGGACTTGACGGCACAGAGCTTGCAATCAGTGAGAGTCAGGAGAGAATGGCGGTAGTTGTCGAGCCCGGAGATACCGAGAGATTTATAGAGCTCGCTGACAGAGAAAACCTTGAAGCGACGGTTGTCGCGGTTGTAAAGGCTCAGCCGCGCCTGACTATGAATTGGAACGGGGAGAAAATTGTCGATATCAGCCGAGAGTTTTTAAATTCCAACGGAGCTCAAAAGCATATCGATATCACTCCCGCCAAGCCTGAGAGCTTTGAAAAGGAAATTGAGGGCGGTTTTAAAGAGAACTTTGTTTCAATGGCGGGAGACCTGAATGTCTGCTCAAAGCGCGGACTTTCCGAGAGATTTGACTCGACAATCGGTGCCGGTACTGTTATGATGCCGTTTGGAGGAAAGTATCAGCTCACTCCCTCACAGGCTATGGTGAATAAAATATCCGTACAGGGTAAGGACACTACGACCTGCTCTGTAATGGCGTGGGGATATAACCCGTATATAACCGAAAAAAGTCCGTATCACGGCGCATACCTTGCTGTTGCAGAGTCAATTTGTAAGCTTGTCAGTACAGGTGCTTCGCTTGATGATACATACCTAACCTTCCAAGAGTATTTTGAAAAGCCGGCAAAGGACGGCAAGCGTTGGGGAAAACCGCTCGCCGCACTTTTGGGAGCGTTTAAAGCGCAGAAGGATTTCTCAATAGCCGCAATAGGCGGTAAGGACTCAATGAGCGGAAGTTTTGAAAACATTGATGTTCCGCCTACACTTGTGAGCTTTGCGGTAACTGTCGAGGATTCAAAGAATATAGTGTCCGGCGAATTTAAGGCGGCGGGTGATAAGGTTGTAATTTTGAAGCCCAAGTACACCGAGAACAATCTTCCCGACCCGCAGAGCCTTTTGGAAAACTGCAAAAAGGTCAGAGAACTTGTTCTGTCCGGAAAGGCGGTTGCAATTTATACACCGGGCTTCGGCGGAGCGGCAGAGGCGGTGCTCAAGATGTGCCTTGGCAACAAGCTCGGCTTTGAATTTGATAAAACCGTAGCTTTGGAAGATGTATTTTCATATAATTACGGCTCATTTATAATTGAACTTTCCTCCGAGGAGGAAGTGGGAGAGCCGCTTGGAACAGTAACCTCCGAGTACTCGGTTGCGTTTGGCGGTGAGTGCGTAGATATGAGCGAGGTTCAGGCTATTTGGGAAAACAAGCTCGAAAGTGTATATTCCTGCAATATTAAAACAAGCGATAAAAAGATAGAGGCATTTTCATATACCGCGAAGGAATATCCGAGTCCTCATATAAAGACCGCAAGGCCAAAAGTGCTCATACCGGTATTCCCCGGAACAAACTGTGAGTACGATACCGAGAAGGTGCTTTTAAAGGCGGGAGCAGACCCTGAAATAATGGTTATAAACAATTTGAGCGCCGACGGAATCAACGACAGTATCCGTAGATTTTCAAAGAGCCTTAAGGACAGTCAGATTGTATTTATCCCCGGTGGCTTCTCCGGAGGCGATGAGCCTGACGGCTCGGGCAAATTTATCACCGCGTTTTTCAGAAACAGCGAGATAAAGCAGGGAATAAACGATTTGCTTAAAAACAGAGACGGACTTATGTGCGGAATCTGTAACGGTTTCCAGGCTTTGATTAAATTGGGACTTGTGCCCTTCGGTGAGATTACGGATACCGACGAGAATTGTCCGACATTGACCTTTAACACTATCAATCGACATCAGTCAAGACTTGTCAGAACGAGAATTGCCTCAAACAAATCTCCGTGGCTTATGAACACTAAACCGGGCGAGATTTACACCGTTCCGATTTCACACGGTGAAGGAAAATTTATTTGCAGCGAGGAGCTTCTTGCGAAACTTGCTCAAAACGGACAGATTGCGACGCAGTATGTCGATGACAAGGGCAATCCAACATATGATATTAGATATAATCCCAACGGCTCCGTTTTAGCGGTTGAGGGAATAACCTCTCCCGACGGCAGAGTGTTCGGAAAAATGGGACATTCCGAGCGCATCGGAAAAGACCTTTATAAAAATGTTGACGGAGTTTACGATATGGGAATGTTCGACAGCGCTGTTAAATACTTTAAATGATAAGGAAGTTGAAACCGATGAAAACAGATATACAAATTGCTCAAGAGTGCAAGATGAAAAACATCAAGGAAATTGCCGATATAGCCGGAATTGATGAACAATACTTAGAGCAGTACGGCAATTATAAGGCGAATGTCAGCCTTGATATAATGAATTCAGACAGGCGTGAGGGCAAACTCGTTCTTGTAACGGCTATAACTCCGACTGCGGCGGGCGAGGGAAAAACAACTACTTCAATCGGACTTGCCGACGGACTTAGCCGAATCGGTAAAAAGGTTGTGGCGGCGCTTCGGGAGCCGTCATTGGGTCCCGTGTTCGGAATCAAAGGCGGCGCGGCAGGCGGCGGATACGCGCAGGTTGTTCC
>CALYOC010000196.1 GCA_945227095.1 uncultured Clostridia bacterium | reverse complement strand
ATGGAGCTGCGCAGAGAGGCTTTTTATATCTACTTTTTCGCGCACGCGGTAACTCAATTTGTGCATGCCGGTATCGGACTTCGTACGCTTACCGATATCTATCTGTTTTGGAAAAAGTATGAAGGCAAAATTGATTCCGACTATATTGAGTCACAACTTCAGATACTCGGAATTTCAAAATTCAACAATGAGTTTAAAAAACTCGCTGTTTGTGTTTTTGATGATGGAGATTACGACGAAATCTCGCGGTCCTTGCTTGAAAGTGTGATGTCGAGCAATACGAGCGGTAATGTAAAGCGCGAGGCGCAGATTAAAGCCGCAAGCGGGGAAGGGAATAAGCGGTTTTTAAAAGCTGTTTTTCCGTCATACGATTATCTTGTTTACAGATATGAATGGTTAAAGGGTAAAAAGTATCTCATTGGATTAGCATGGTTAAAAAGAGCGCTCGATATTGCCCTTAACAAATCTCGCCGGGATAAAATCGCCGTCAATTTGGCAGTTCATTCTGCCGATGAGGTTGCAGATTTATTTTCCAAATTGGAATTAGAGAAATTTTTGAAATAATGGCTTTAACGGAGGTAGTTTACTGTTGAATATTTTAGTTACCGGAGCGTCCGGATTTATAGGAAAAAATCTTTGTGCAAATTTGCTCACCGACGCACCGTCTAAGCTGGGAATACAAGTAGATAACGTTTTCAGATATGATTTAGACCTCAATCAGGACAAGTTTGACGAATTTTGCCGAAAGGCTGATTTTGTCTTTCATCTTGCCGGAGTAAACAGACCGGTTGATAATAAAGACTTTATGCCGGGAAATTTCGGTTTTACATCTTTACTTCTTGACACCCTTAAGAAGTATAACAATACTTGTCCGGTTATGATTTCATCATCAATTCAAGCGGCTCTTGAGAATCCCTACGGACTCAGTAAAAAAGCCGGTGAGGATTTGATGTTCAAGTATTCACAGGAAACGGGTGCGAGAGTTCTTGTCTATCGTTTCCCGAATGTATTCGGAAAATGGTGCCGACCGAATTATAACAGCGCTGTCGCAACCTTCTGCAACAACATTGCCAAGGGACTTCCCATAACCGTCAATGACCCGGAAAGAGTGATGAATCTTGTTTATATAGACGATATTGTCGATGAAATGTTCCGCGCACTTTTGGGTGAGGAAAACCGTACCTCTGACGGCTTTTGCGCAGTTCCGGTAACGCACGAGGTCAAGCTCGGAAAAATTGCGGAGCTAATTGAGTCGTTTAAGCGGACGAGGGATGAGATTTCAATTCCCGATACATCTGATGAATTTACTAAAAAACTATATGCCACATACCTTAGCTATTTGGACACGGACGATTTTTCATATCCGCTTGAAATGCACTGTGATGACAGAGGAAGCTTTACGGAGATTATCCGTACCGCGGGCGCCGGTCAGTTTTCCGTCAATATTTCAAAGCCCGGTATTACAAAGGGAAATCACTGGCACAACACCAAGAATGAGAAATTTGTCGTTGTCAGCGGAAAGGGAGTCATTCGCTTCAGAAAGCCTGACAGCGATGAAGTAATCGAATATTTTGTCAGCTCGGAAAAAATAGAAGTTGTCGATATTCCTACCGGATACACCCACTCGATAACTAATTTGGGCGATACCGATATGGTGACATTTATGTGGTGTAATGAATGCTTCGACCCGGAAAAACCGGACACATTTTTCTTGGAGGTTTAAAATGGCTAAACTCAAACTTATGACAATTGTCGGCACTCGACCGGAAATTATCAGATTAAGCGAAGTTATCAAAAAGTGTGATAAGTATTTTGAACAAATTCTCGTTCATACGGGACAGAATTACGACTACACTTTAAATGAAATCTTCTTTGAGGATTTGGGATTGCGTAATCCGGACTATTATTTAGGTGCTGTAGGTGACGACTTAGGAGAAACAATCGGCAACATCATCGCTAAAAGCTATAAGCTTATGAGCGAATTAAAGCCCGATGCATTGCTTATCCTCGGTGATACAAACTCCGCATTGTCCGCAATCAGCGCTAAACGCCTTAAAATACCGATATTCCATATGGAAGCCGGTAACAGGTGCTTTGACGAAAATCTCCCCGAGGAGACTAACAGGCGAATCGTTGACCATATTGCAGATGTCAACCTGTGTTACAGTGAACACGCAAGAAGGTATTTAAATGCCGAGGGAACAGCAAAGGAGCGCACATATGTTACCGGTTCACCTATGGCAGAGGTATTATCCGCAAATATTGAAAAGATTAAAAAGAGTGATATTTTGCAGCAACTTGGACTTGAAAAGGGTAAGTATATCCTGTTGTCTGCTCACAGGGAAGAGAATATAGATAACGAGAAAAATTTCTTTGAACTTATGAATGCGGTGAATTCAATGGCAGAAAAATACAATATGCCTGTAATTTATTCAACACACCCGCGCAGTAAAAAGTTTATTGAAAGCAGAGGATTTAAATTTAACCCTTTGGTAAGGAGCTTAAAACCGTTTTCTTTTACAGATTACAACAATTTGCAATTAAACTCATTTTGCGTTGTTTCCGACAGCGGCACTTTGCCTGAGGAGAGCTCGTATTTCAAGACTTTTCCCGCAGTATGTATCCGTACAAGCACAGAGCGTCCGGAATCACTTGAAAAGGGTAATTTTGTGCTCGGCTCAATTACCTCCGAACAGGTTTTACAGTCTGTTGATATAGCTTTTGATATTCAGCAG
>CALYOC010000195.1 GCA_945227095.1 uncultured Clostridia bacterium | reverse complement strand
GATATATCATTGTTATATTTTTTGTGGGTTCGAGCCCACATCAAAATTTTAAGTCTGCATCTTTTTAGCTTCATCTTTACAAAAATCCAAGTATCAATTTATAATTGTACTTTTTATTTAATAATAATATCATTATTAAAGCCGAGAAAGTTGCAAAAACACAATCATTTATCCTGCCCTATCGTCATTTGCACTTTGATATAACTTGATATCTTGTAAATAAAACCCGCCGTTTAGTAAACAGCGGGTTTTGTCTTTAAAAAAACATCAGTTATGTTTATACAGACCGTCATTATAAAATGCTTGGAAATTTTCGGAAAAATCAGATTTAATCCTCACCATTTCTCCGCAGGTGAGCCTGCCCTCCGGGCATTTACCGCGACAGAAGCAGGTCGGTCCGCAGTAGGAAAAGACCTTCGGTGCAACCTGTCTTAACAGATAAAGCATTTCAACGGCATATTCCCTTATCTCCCATTGAGCTCTGTTGCAGGTTCGCAGGCACAGAAAATGCACAAGCTGTCTGCCGTTCATTGTGCTGACAACATCTAACGTATTGCCCGCAAGGTCCAAATATGCCAATGTGTATTTGTCAACACCGGCTTTGCTCAATTTCTCACAAGCCTCAATATTCTTTTCAAATGCACTGACATAAATTTTCAACGCCGTTTCATTATCCCTGACCTGTGCGGGAATTATGTATTTTTTCTTATTTACATTATATAACTGAGGAATATTTACGCTGTGTATGCGGTGTCTGACAAGGTGTGTGATTGAAGCAAGAGAGATATCATTGAGTCTGAAGGTAAAGCTGATATGTTCAAGCTCTCTGCCTCTTGAAGAAGCGACCGTCCGTTTTATCACCTCGTCCAAAGATTTTTCATCCTTTAATATCTCGGCAATTTCTTCATCGGTTTTTCCGCTGTAATTGACAAGAGCCGCCCGTGCGACAGACAAATCGGCGTCGGAGGAATAGGAGATGAGTTCGACCGCATTCTTCTGCTTCTCGTCCGAAACACTTTCGCCGCATATGTCCGAAAAATCGACAACATCATTTACCGCCGATTTATTTTCAAACGCCTTTTCATATATTCCGGGTGCAAATTTCTTTGCCTGCGCCAATAAGGACTCGCCGAGCTCACGAATTTCGGGATAATTTCTTCCCCTGCCGTAAAGCATAGCTTCAATCACATGAAGCAGCTCTCTGCCGTCCAGGGAGCATAGGAAGTTGGAACGGAAGCTATAAGGCAAGACAAAGCGAGCGTCCTCCTTTTTAATCCCCAAATCCAAAAGTTCCGAATATGATTTAAAGAGATTGTTGCAGTTTTCACAGAATATTTCTCGGAGATTTTCGTTCTCAAATTCAGGTACACAATACCCGGCGTCGGAAAAGTCGACATATCTTCTGGACTTGACGGTATATGCCGCAAGTCTAAACTCAATCATAAACTGCTCGACAAGCACACTTACATCACAAAAGGACAAATTAAAGTAAATATGCTCCGTGACAGATGTATGTCCGGACGAAGTTACTTTCTCAATAAGCTTTGCATTTTTTACCGGGTCCTCGCTTTTTGCAAGTATTTCGTCAGCATTACCCGACAAGGTTGAGATCCTTCCGCCGGCGGAACAAATCTTTTCTCCGCAATCCGTAACACCGACTATTGATACTTTTCCAAATAATTTATTACTCATACTTCCTCCGAAACAAAAGAGTCTTGATTTTCTCGCTCAATAATATTACTATATTAGTATATCACAGCGTAAAAAAAGTGTAAAGTTTTTTAAGAAAGGACAGGGCGAGTGATAATATATCAAAATCAACTCACCCGAAAAGAAAAATGGTTAAAAGAAAAGATGAATTAACGGTAATACGCAACGAGCATATGAAGGGCGGCAACAAAACAGTTCTTATCACAAAAGCGGTTGAGCAGGAGGAGATAAACGGAAAATCCCGCCTGATTGCAAAGATAACTCTCGAACCCGGCGCTTCAATAGGTGAACACACCCATTTAGATGAGGAAGAAATCTTTTACATCATCAAAGGCAGTGCCACATATAATGACAACGGAACAGTGGTCACCTTAAACGAGGGCGATTCCTGCGCCTGCTTGGGCGGTCAAAGTCACTCAATTTCAAACGATACAAACGAGGTTTGTGAGCTTATGGCCGTAATTTTACTTTATAAATAATATATACATTAAAAACAGTCCGCAGTCGATACCGGCTGCGGACTGTTTTTATAAACATATAATATCAATCTAAAGTAAACTTTACAAACACCTTTTTACCCTTTTTGATAACAACGCCTTGCTTTAACTGCTCGGCACTTACCTTCATAAATGCGTCGGTAACCTTATTATCATCAAGGGATACACCGCCCTGTTTAATGAGGCGTCTGCCCTCTCCGTTTGAAGAAATCATCTTACCCTTAACCATAAGGGATAACACACCGATTTCTCCGTTTTCATCAAGCTCGCTTTCTCTCACGCTCACACTCGGCATATTTGCAGCGTCCGCAGAGCCGGAGAACAGAGACCTTGCAGTCGTCTGTGCTTTTTCAGCCTCTTCCTTGCCGTGAACAAGCTCGGTGAGTTCATATGCCAAAATTTCCTTCGCCTTATTGAGCTGAGCACCCTCCCAGCTCTCCATTTGCCGAAACTGTTCAAGAGGTAAAAATGTGTGCATTTTCAAGCATTTGATAACATATGCGTATTCAACATTTCTCCAATATTGATA
>CALYOC010000194.1 GCA_945227095.1 uncultured Clostridia bacterium | reverse complement strand
AAGGATTCCGGCTCCACAGCGTCCTCGGCACGCTCCCAGGTGAGCGTGCTTCCGAGCCGGTTTTTGAGAACCTTGTCGGGAACATTTCCGAATCCCGTCTCCTCTACCGCCATTTGCGCCAGCTTTTGAGCGTTTTCCTCTCCTGCCTTTGCGATTGCGGCACATATCTCATCAATCTGCTGCTGTGAAAACTGCGCGAGCTTGCGTTGTGCATTTTTCGCCGCACAGATTAAATCTCTGACCTCTTGTATTGATTGTAAATCTCTATCCATCGGATTTACCTCATTTCTCTGTTATTTAATACGCCAAGGGGGATTGAGCAATGTCACAAACGGTCTGCGCGAACGCTTCACACGCCGCCTGACAGGCAAACTGCTCACCCACCAAAAGTCCTCCGGCAAAGTTCGTCTTTGTCGGCGGAGCATAGTAAACTCTCAATTCAACATCTGCCGCCTTGAGCGCCGCGTCAAGTCCCAAGGTCGCCTCCAACGGCGGAGCAATCAAATATGCCATTGCAATTCCGGGCTTAACTCCCGCCTGCTCGGACAGATATTCTCCGGTACGGGATATGCAGTGTGCAAAATATCTCACGCTGTCATCCTCGCTCGCACTGTAAAAGAACGCGTCTTCCTCGATAAACCTCGTCGCCGCCTCAAGCCCCGACCTCACCTCTGCCGGGTCCTGTCCGGCGAGAATGCCTATAAACTCACCTGCAAGGCCGGTCGATGCGTTTGACGCACCGGCATACATACTGTTTGCATAAATTACACGCACATTTGCCTTTTTTGTCGCCTCGTCGAGCGCCGCATACGAAACATCGTCGCTGTCGGTCGTAATAATTCCGAGGCTCATCTCTCCCGGCTTCGCTCCGAGCGCTTTTAAAAGTGCCGGGTCCGCGTTAGGTATCATTTTAACACTGAGAATTTTTGTGAGTATCTTATCGCCTAACATAACTTCTCTCCTTTACTTTTGCAGTTCTACGCCGCTTGCCTTGGCGTTCATTATCATTTCTATAACATCTGCTATATATGCACCGGCTTCAACCGCGGGTATTCCTGCCGAATGTATATTTGAAACAACGGTACGCCGCGATTCGGGCATACCGACCGTCGCCTTATACGCTATGTACGCGCTCATACTCTCCGCCGTGGCAAGTCCCGGTCTCTCACCGATTAAAATGCACACGACCTTTGCTCCCAACGCCTCGCAAATCGCGTCCTCACAGGCAACTCTTCCGAATTTGACAAAAAAGTTTGTTCCCACGGAATATCCCTTGTCCTTCAACCCTTCCTCGAGCGCAGGCAGTATCTTCGCAGCGTTTGCCTCAATCGGTGTCGATGACAACCCGTCGGAAAGTATCAGTTGAACATCTATGTCCTTTTTACATTCACTTTTAATTTTTTCTATTGTTTCATTATCAAAGGCCCTGCCTAAATCGGGTCTTGTCAAAAACTCGTTTTTATCCTTACAGCAGGTCTTGACGGAAAATAAACCGAGCTGCTCCAAAAGCTTTTCGTCAACATCCTTAAATACCGCGTCCCTCGCCGCCGCGTGGTCGGCTCGCAAAGTCAAAAGTGTCTGCGTTTTGAGCCTCGGTCCGCTCCTTCCCACTCCGATACGAGCAGGTGTTTTCCCCTTCATTCTCACTACGGAGTCGAAGTCGGCGGCATTGTCAATAGTGGGATACGCCTTAGCCTGCTTTGAAGTGATATCCTCAAACACCGGCGCGTCCTTCGGCGGAGGTACCGCGCCGCCCGTTGACGGTTTTCTCACAAGCGAAGGATTTTCAGCCTCGGCACGGGCTTCGGCGGGCTTTTCCTCCGCCGGCTTCGGTGAAGCACCCGACTGCGCCGCTATTGTTTCCAAAACCCTTTCTACAATGAGGTTCATAGAATTCTTATCCATTCTTTATACCCCCTTTGTAAATATCGACGGGTCGCCTGCCGCCGCGGTGAGTTTTCCGTTTTCGCTTATACCCATTTTTTCAAGCCACATATCGAATTCGTGTATCGGCCTCTTTCCGAGTATCTCTCGGATTGCAGACGCGTCGTGATACGCGTTTGTCTGATAATTGAGCATAATATCGTCCGAGGTCGGAACACCCAAAATATAATTCACACCTGCGCTCGCAAGAAGAAGTGACAGATTTTCAATATCATTTTGGTCAGCAAGCATATGATTGGTATAACAGCAATCACATCCCATCGGAACTCCGGATAACTTACCCATAAAATGGTCCTCAAGTCCGGCTCTTATAACCTGCTTTGAATTGTATAAATACTCCGGTCCGATAAATCCGACAACGGTGTTTACCATAAACGGCTTAAACACTCTTGCAAAGCCGTAGCACCTCGCCTCCATTGTCACCTGGTCCGCGCCGTAGTGACTTTCACTCGACAGCTCGCTGCCCTGTCCGGTTTCAAAATACATTATGTTTGGGCCTGCGGCTGTTCCTCTCTGCTCCAAAAGAGCCTTTGCCTCTCTGACTGTGTCGGTTGTAAAGCCAAATGCCTTGTTGCCCTTTTCACTGCCGGCGATGGATTGGAAAATCATATCGCAGGGCGCGCCCTGCCTGACCGCTTCTATTTGGGTGGTTATATGCCCTAAAACACAAATCTGTGTCGGAATTTCAAATTTATTCTTTATTTCATCAAGCCTTTTTAAAACCTCGCTGAGTGATGAAACGGTATCGTTTACAGGCTGTCTCTTATACACATCTCCGAGCCCACGAGACAAGAGGCAATATC
>CALYOC010000193.1 GCA_945227095.1 uncultured Clostridia bacterium | reverse complement strand
TTTGTGTTATTAGAATTAAACTCTGTGAGTGTGTTGACCTTTCCGTATCCCTGTTAGAAGAACTTGTCATAGTTGAGATCTCTCTTATCGGCGGGTACACGGTAGAAATTGCCCATATCAATCGCGTGAGCACATTCTTCGTTGGTGAGTAGAGTTTCGTACATCTTTTCTCCGTGTCTTATTCCGATGACCTGAATCGGAGTATTATCAGCGTGAAAAATATCTTTTACCGCCTGTGCCAAAACTTCGATTGTGCATGCAGGAGCTTTTTGAACTAAAATATCTCCGTTTTGAGCGTTCTCAAAAGCAAAAAGAACAAGGTCAACGGCTTCTTCAAGAGTCATTACGAAGCGAGTCATTTTAGGTTCGGTAACGGTCATGGGCTTGCCGGCCTTAATTTGTTCAACAAATAACGGCACAACGCTTCCCCTTGAGCAGAGGACATTTCCGTACCGAGTACCGCATATAAGCGTTTTATCGTCACTGAGAGTTCTGCTCGTTGCGACAAATACCTTGTCCATCATAGCCTTTGAAGTACCCATAGCGTTTACCGGATATGCTGCCTTCTCGGTTGAAAGGCAGATAATCTTTTTAACCGAGCATTCAATTGCGGCGTTTAGCATATTCTCTGTGCCTATGACATTTGTCTTGACCGCTTCAATCGGAAAAAATTCACAGGACGGAACCTGCTTTAGAGCCGCGGCGTGAAAGACATAGTCCACTCCGTGCATAGCATTTTTGATAGATTGCTTATCTCTGACATCGCCTATATAATACTTAATTTTATCATTGTTGTATAAATGGCGCATATCGTCCTGCTTTTTCTCGTCACGGGAGAAAATACGGATTTCTCCGATGTCCGTGTCAAGAAAGCGCTTGAGTACTGCGTTGCCGAATGAACCGGTCCCTCCGGTTATCAACAGAGTTTTATCCTTAAACATCCTAAAAACCTCACAATTATTTTTTTATTTTTAGTTTTCTTAAAACTGTGTTTACATAATATTTAATTTCGTTTTTCTCGGCGCTGTTGAATCCGAAAATCATAAGCAGTGTGATATAAACCGCACAAAATCCTGCCGCACCGAGGAAGAAATAAAGCCAAGATACAGGAAGCCAAATATAACAGGGAATGAACAAAACGGTTGTAATCAAAACTGCCGGTAAAATTCCTTTAAAAAATCCCTTAAACATTCGCACGACATTGAGCTTGATGACCTTTTGATAATAAATATTCATAACGACTATATGACCGATAATTACAGAAAGAGAAGTTGCGACAGCCGCACCGATAACTCCGATATTCTTTACAAGAATTACCGTGAAAACGGCATTGAACAGAGCCACACCGCACAGTACACAGGACCTGAACAGTTTTTTAAGCTTTGCATTAAGTATTGATACACATACTCCCTGGGTGAAATTTATAATCATCCGAAAAAATAGAACGAACGTGTACATATCAGCGTCACGGTACCTCTCTCCCCTCCAAACGCTTAGGAATACGCGCCCGAAAATAAGGAAGCCACAGGCTGCGCCGGATGAAACGATAAATGTCTTTCTGCCGACGGAGATACACAAATCGGTAAGCTTTTCTCCGTCCGCTCCGGCGGTAATCATCTTCGTGACCTGCGGAAGGAAAATACCGGACATAACGTCGGAAAGCGTGCCGAACATTGTGAAAAGCGTAAGAGCTATTGAGTAAACAGTAACCTCTTCGGCGGACACGAGTGCACCAAGAATCAGCAAGTCGAGATTTTGGTTTACAAGATTTACAACTGCCTGTAAAACATTGGCAAGTGAAAAGGTCAGCGCCTCTTTAAAAATATGCTTGTCAAAATAGTGATATTTAATCTTAACCTTCATCATACCGAAGGTCTTTACGCAAGCCATTATGAATATGGCAACGGCAACGATAAAGTCCGATATAACAATTGCTATTGCCTTGTAGCCAATCAACAACAGACAAAGCATAGCAAGAGTTCTCGTTACAACTCTGAACAGACCTATACCTTTTGAAAAGATAAATTTTTCATATCCTACCTGTATTCCTGTGACCGAGTTGTCAATGATAGTAAGTATTACATTTAATACCAAAATTATCATCAACTTCTTTGCCAAAGCAAGCTCCGCAGAGGTGAAATTAGCACCGTAAATCGGCTCGATTAAAAAGTATAATACCGCGCCGAAAGCAAGCATAATCAGTGAGATAAAGGTGCTGACAATAAGCATCATAGCCAAGAAGTTTTCTTCACTCTTTTTGTCCTTATTTACAGTGTACTTTGCAACATATCGGGCAATAATTGTATGAGTTCCGAAATTTAAGATATTCAGATAACCGGCAAAAGACGCTATGATTTTATAAACGGCATATTCCGACGAACCGAGTGATTTTATCAAAAACGGAGTGAATAAAATGCCGACTAAGGTATTTGCAATAATTGTCAAATACCCTAAAATAACACCTATTCTTTTTTGTGTTCCGGTTTTAATTGTCATTGTTTAAAATCACTTTTTCAAAAATCTTTTTACAACTGTCACCCTTGTCAAAAGGCAGCATTCTGTTGATAACTTCCTGTCTTCTTTCAGTAAATTCGCTTTTATCGCTTAAAATAAGTTTTTTAAGTTCGCTTGTAAAGTTCTCAAAATCGTAAACGACAGGACCGTATGAATATTCATCAATCGTAAAGTTAAGCCCCTGATCCTCATCCTTATAAAAATCATAGTCGTAGACATAAAACAAGGCCTTATTTC
>CALYOC010000192.1 GCA_945227095.1 uncultured Clostridia bacterium | reverse complement strand
GTCGGCAGCGTCAGATGTGTATAAGAGACAGGTACAGGCTGTTTAAAGTCATTTTATCCTATCGTCCTCCGGATTATCGGTAATAACCGCTTTCAATGAAGCTATTCCGACCTCAATGATACCGTCGTCTGACGGCTCCTTTGTTGTGAGCCTCTGCATCCACAATCCGGGAGCAGAAAGAATCCTGACTATAATTCCGTCATGCCTGCCGGCAAACTTGATAATTTCATATCCTATACCCATTAAAACCGGCAGTATTAAAAATTTAATCAAAACCCATATAACACGGTTGTTGACAATCGATTGCGGGAACACAAGGGACAAACAGGTTGAAAAGCATATTCCGACAAGTAACATCATAAAGATAAAGCTTGTGCCGCACCTGGGATGAAAACGGCTTTGCGCTTTGACATTTTCAACTGTCAGTTCAAGTCCCTTTTCATAGCAAAAAATTGTCTTGTGCTCTGCTCCGTGATACTGAAAGACTCGGTTTATATCCTTAGACCTTGACACAACGGCAATATAAGCGACAAATAAAAGCATTTTCAAAACGCCTTCAAAAAGTCCTTTATACGGTGCGAGAGCGGCGCAAAGACTTTTTCCGTTTCCGGTTATAACACTGAGCATTGTACTTCCCCAATTGGAAAATCCGTTTTCCACCGTGCTGCTGACGGCCTCAAAAATGAAGGACGGAAGCCAGAAGAACAGTACAAATGCCAGCGCAACTCCGAGCACCATACCGATTGAAGAAACAACGGCAATTATTTTCTCTCCGAACTTATCGTTGAGCCACTTTTCAAACCTTGAGAGCTCTTCCTCCTCAACATCTTCATCGCAAGCCTTCTCAGCCGATTTCATAAGGCTTTTATACCCCAAAATCATTGAATCGATAAACCCGAAAAATCCCCGAATAATCGGAATTTTAAAAAATTTGCTTCTTTTAGTGAAAGATTTGTAATCTAAAAACTCGGTATCAATGCTTCCGTCGGGAAGTCTGACGGACATCGCGTCACCCTTCGGTCCGCGCATCATTATTCCCTCAATAAGCGCTTCACCGCCGACGGAGGTCTTATGAATTATTTTTTCCTTTTCGGCGTTACTCATTCTCATCTCTCCTGTCCTGTGCGGTTGTGTCTGCAAGAGGGATAGTTATTCGGACTATCGTTCCCTCGCCCTCTGCGCTTTTTATCTCTAAATCACCGCCGTGAAGCTTGATTATCTCATCTGCCACGGCAAGTCCTATTCCGTTTCCGTGTACTGTATCGTTTGCTTTATAAAACTTTTCCTTGACATGGGGCAAATCCTTCTTTGCGATTCCGCAGCCGTCATCGCGCACAAAGATTATCAGCACTCCGTCAACAATATTTGCAAGAATCTCAACCTTGCCGCCCTCGCCGGTATATTTGAGAGCGTTTCCGATTACATTTACAAACACCTGCCTGATTCTCGCGGGGTCGGCAACGGCTATTGCCGGTACATCGGGTATCGAACAGGTCAATTCGATGCTGTCTCTCAACGCGTGCTCTTTAAATGTGAACGCGGTCTCATCAAGTTCAGCCAGAACATCTATTGTCTGCGTTCTAAGGGTAAACTCATTGCTCTGGAATTTTGAAAAGTCTAAAAGCTCCTCAACCAAATCCGACAATCTCTCGGATTCCTTAATTATAACCTGAACACCGTTTTTAATAAGCGAGGGGTTGTTTACTCCCAAATCCATTATGGTTTCTCCCCAACCCTTAATAGCCGTCAGGGGTGTTCTCAACTCGTGAGAAACGGTGGTTATAAATTCATTTTTTAATTTGTCGGTACGGCTGAGCTCATGCGACATATTTTCAATTGATGAGTAAAGCTGTCCGATTTCATCGTCTCCCTTATAGTCAATGTGTATATCGAAATTGCCTTCGGCAATGGATTTTGCGGTTTCGTTCAGTTCGTTTACGGGAACAATCATTGAACGAATAAAGGATTTATTAAAAGAGAAAATCAAAACCGCGACAGTTAAGACTAAAAGTGTTATAAGCAGGACGATTTCAGCTATTTTCCAATCGATTTTCGAAAGAGAGGTCACATATCTGACATAGCCGACAACAGAGCCGTTGTCATTTTTAATCGCGTATGTCATACACATCACATGTTCGCTGTTCTCGTTATAACCCTTCCACTCACCCTTACCGCTATCGGAGGATAAGGCGTTGGAATAATCATTCATTGAGTCCGTATTTTCCGGTATTATACCGGAGGTATCGGCAATCGGTTTACCACTCGCTGAAATGACTGTCAGCCTGACGCTGTCCGCATTGCTGAAGGAAGTTACAAAATCGGACGCCGCCGAATTGAACTCCCTGTCACTGCCGGAATACAACGCGAAGTAATCCTTAACCGATGTGTTTTGAATCTCTTCAACTCTGTTCCTTACAGAGCCGAAATAGAGCATTGAAACAACAATCGAAGCGATAGTAGTAAAAATTATTACCGCGCAGACGGTTGCTATTACGGCGGTGCGAGTCCATTTTGCCTCTAATCCGCTGCGTTTTGAAAGATTTTTAATCAAACCGTTACCGGCTTTGTCTTTACCTGCGTTCTTTTTCACCTATTTTCACCTAAAACCAAACTTAAATAAATTACTCTCATTCCTCGGAAACCCATTTGTAACCAAGTCCCCAAACGGTGATGAGGTGCGCCGGGTCAGACGGAACGTCCTCAACCTTCATTCGGAGTCTTCTCATATTTACATCGACAATTTTCTCGTCG
>CALYOC010000191.1 GCA_945227095.1 uncultured Clostridia bacterium | reverse complement strand
GTGATTTTAGGTACTGCGGCAAGTTTGAATCCGAGCTCACCCGAGCTGAAATAGTCGGAAATAGCCATTGCCGGCAGGCTTGCGGTTAGGCATGGCACGAGTGCCGAATAGTGGATAATTCCTATACTTACAACCTCAATGGCAAATATTGTGGCGGTCAGCGGTGTGCCGAACAATGCGCTGAAAACCGCGCTCATACCGCACAGAGTGACTAATCTTGCGTCTTTTTCATCGAGGTGAAAAAGTCTGCCCATATGGTTTCCGATACCGCCTCCTATTTGAAGCGCCGCGCCCTCTCTGCCGGAACTTCCGCCGAACAGGTGGGTTATAATGGTAGCCATAAATATGAGCGGAACGAGAAGTATAGGAACGCGCTTATTTGTTCTGATACTGTCGATTACCTGGTCCGTTCCGATTTTCATTTGAACTCGGCTGATTTTGTAGGATAAGACAATCATCAGTCCGCCGAGGGGGAGCAGATATATCAGCCAAGAGTGAGCTTGGCGTATGTTTGAGGCGTATGTAACGCATATGTTAAATGCAGTGCCGATACAACCGCCGATAATTCCGACAATTACCGCCAAAAAAACCCATTTTAGAAAAACAAATATGTAATTTCCCGCTGAAAGGCTCTTTTCCTTCAAAAGCGACGGTACATTTTTTATTCTTTGCTTGGGGAACAGATCTTTTTTAGATATTTTATTCATTTCTTATTCTTTTCTTCCTTCTTTTGCAGCTTTTTCAATCTGTTTTCTTCCTTAATCTTTTCGCGTTCTTCCTTTGTGCCGATAAGCCCCGCCTTATACATAAAGTGCGCACCCGTCAGAGATACAATAACTCCGGCGGGAATGAGGACTCCGATTTGAGCGGTGGGGTAGAATAATAGGGCGATTATTAAAACTGCTATCGGGAGAATTGAGATTTTCCAATGCTTTGCAAAGTATGTTGCGCCCAATGCGCCGAACAGACACGGCACAATTTGCTTGAATGCAGGGTAAAGCACCGAGCCTTCATCGGTAATAAGGGGGATAATCGGTGATAAAAGTAAAATCCCTATTGCAATAATGAGCGTGGTCACAATAGAGGAGGAGGCAACGGCTATGGTGGATATGATTTCTCCTTGCTGTGAATTTGCGCTGATTTTATTCGTTTCAAGCGCGCTTAGTGTGCAGGGAAGCTTTAGGTTTGAGATGTTTCCGGTGACAAATGCGAGGTATGTCGCGCCCGAGCCCATAAGCGGAGTATATGTGAGCACCTCTATTATTGCCGTGGGGTAGAAAATTACGGCAATCGGCGCAAGACCTTTTAAAAACACACTGAGGCTCGGCCAGGCGTTTAGGTACGCCGAAAATGATACGGGAATCATAATGAACAGGAAAAGTGCGGTTAAAGTCCATATCCTGCCGTATATATGCGTTTTATCCATATAAGAATTATTGTTTTTCATATCAGCCCCTCCATTCAAAGTTTGCTATCTCGGCAGGGAGCAGAGATGTCAGCAGGACAATTACACCCATAGCGGCAAACATAGCCAGCGGCATAGCCAGGGATTCGAATTTTTGAAGTTTTGGGAATTTTTTGATTAAAAATTCGATAATTAGCATAAACACTATTGAACTTAGCAAACCGACAATGCTCATAACGCCTGCGCCGTCACCGAGAACGGCATCGTCTCCCTTGCCGGCTATGGCTCTGCTGATAAATGCCGCTATTATGCCGATAAATGCCGCGGCGCTCATAAGGTTCGCCCAAGTCTTATTTTTTTCAACCGTTTTTCCTATGCTTCTCTGAATTTTTTTCAGGGCGAAGGGGATAATTACAAGCGGAAGAACACTTCCCGCAGTCATAATCCAGGCGACCGTGGAGAATTGAAGTTTATCGGTTATCGGTGTTGAAAGTCCGGTGGTTATACCCAGGGCTTCGAGCGCTGCCTGAGCCGCCGGAACCTCGTAGGATACCGCTCCGATAACGGACAGTCTTATCCACGGAAGGACAATTCCGAGTGCGGCAGAAAGGCTGACAATCGTCGCAACTACGGAAAGAGCCGGTGCTATTGAAAACAGAGATGATGAAATAATAGTATTTTTCATCTTTTCGGTGGGAATTCCCATACTTTTTCCCTGTCGCCATGCTCTTATAAGGAAAAATAAGCTTTCTCCTATGACAAATAGTATGACAACCCCGGCAACGCAATACATAAATAAGCTTGACTTAAAGTCCATTTTGTTTCCCTCAATCATCAAAATATCAAATAAATTTTATTATTTTTAATTATACCAATATATCTTTTAATATTCAACTTATAAGCTGCAAGTTATGACATATTTCTTTGTATTCTGCCGAAACATCGGACATGATTAAAAAAAGCACCTAAACGGTGCTTTTATCGGGTGAATTACTGCCCTTTGTGAAATCTTTCGAGGAAGGAGTGCTTTTCTCCGTTTAACTTGTAATTTATAAGAGTGTCCACACTTGCACAATGAATGCTGTTGAAAATGTTAATTTCAACCTTTTCGTTTGTCTTTTTAAGCTCGGAAATTATCTTTTTTGTTTTCACCCTCGCGGAGATTTCTTCGGGAGCGGCGGAGTTTTCGTATTTTTCGGTGAATTTGCACGCACATCGAATAAAGTCGAGCGAGTTGTATCTTGCCCATGACTTTATTGTGTCCTCTCTGACGCAGTACAGCGGCCTTATGAGCTGCATTCCCTCATAGTTTGTCGAGTGAAGTTTAGGCAGCATTCCTTGAATCTGTCCGCCGT
>CALYOC010000190.1 GCA_945227095.1 uncultured Clostridia bacterium | reverse complement strand
CACCGACATATACAAAGCTTGGCATAACATTGCAGAACACGCCGTCCAATGCCTTATGCTTCAGACTGATTTTTTCGGGCAAAACGGTTTTGTCCTTTTGCAATATCATTTCGCTTACCCATTCGTAAACCTTCTTTTGCGGTATGTTCATATTGACTATTTTGTCAAAGCTGATAAGTTTCATAAAACCTCCATCGTCAATGCTTCAATAAATCCCGACGGTGCGAGTGTTAATAATTTTCGTCAAAAAAATGCTTGATGAGATTGGGTCCCTTTTCCTCGTAAATACCCGTGCTTCTTGCGGTCTTTTCGTTTATTGAAGAAACCGAGCTGTCAATTTCTCTGTTCTTGTGATAAATCATATACGGAACGGGCTCTGAGGAGTGCGTCATTGTGACAATCGGAGTGGGGTGGTCGGGTAAAATCATTATCTTATAATCGCCGTACCTTTCAAGTCCCTCAAGGATTATCGGGAGCACCTTTTCGTCGATAAGCTCAATTGCGCGAACCTTGTTTTCGGGCTCGTTGCGGTGTCCGCACTCGTCGGGCGCTTCAAAGTGAAGATAGACAAAGTCGTGGTCCTTTAACATTTCTACCGCCGTTTGCGCCTTGCCGACAAAATTGGTGTCGATATATCCCGTCGCGCCCTCGACGGTCGGAACGGTCATATTCGCACCCTTGCCGATTCCCTTGAGCAGGTCAACAGCGGAAATCACCGCACCCCTCTTTGAATAAAGGGAGTAGAAGTCCTCAAGCATCGGCTTTTTGCCCTCGCCCCAAAGCCAAATGCAGTTGGCGGGCCGTTTGCCTTCGGCAACTCTCTTTAAGTTGACGGGGTGGTTTGAGAGAAAGGCGAAGCTTTCTTTCATCATATCAATAAGCTTTGATGCATTTTCGCTTTTTGAGAGATATTCACCGATTCTCCTTCCGGAAATGTCGTGCGGCGGCGTCATTGAGCCGAGGTCCGTTGTGCCATTGTTCCAAATCAGACAGTGGCGATAGCTGACACCCGGATAAAACTTAAACTCATCGTTTCCGAAGTGTTTTTCAACACTCGCGATAATTTCGCGCGCCTCCTCGGACGAAATATCTCCTGCGGAGTAATCGACCATTGTCTTATCCTCAAAGTTTTCTTCGTCGGAAAGCGTGACGAGGTTGCAGCGCAGGGCAATATCCGTCGGCTTCATATCAACGCCGATACTTAAAGCCTCCAAGGGTGATCTGCCGGTGTAATAGACAGCCGGATCATATCCCATAACAGAGAGATTGGCTACATCGCTTCCGGGCTTTAAGCCGTCGGCAACCGTTTTTACAATACCCACCTCTCCCCTTGAAGCGAGTAAGTCAAAAACAGGTTTTTTGGCGACCTCCATAGGAGTTTTGCCGCCGAGCGCCGGTACGGGCTCGTCCGCCATACCGTCGTAAAGGACAATCATATATTTCATTTTAACCACCTTAAAATATTATATTTATTATTTATTATTTTAACATATTTTTATATACTTTTTCAAGGCGTGTAAAGGTAGGCAATGAAGAGCAATCCGAACCATGGTTTAAAATGGCTGATTTGCCCTTACTCTGTGTTAAAAATACTCGGAATACATAAAGTATTCCTGCGTTTTTGTGCCTTGATTAAGAACAAATCAGCACAATTTAAACTCTTCGACCAAAAATGCTTGAAGTAAAGATGAATTTTGAATTTTGAGATGGAAGCTTTGCTGACGCAAAGCAACAGCGAAAGGTTCAAAAGTCGCTTTAATACTGCATTTTTTGGCAGGTTCGGGTTACTATTCATTGCCTAAAGTAAAATTTGCAAAAAAAAAGAGATTGCTATTGCAACCTCTAATTAGAAATGTTGGCATTACCTATCTTCCCGGGGCGTCGCCACCCAAGTATTGTCGGCACAAATGAGCTTAACTACCGTGTTCGGAATGGGAACGGGTGGACCCTCATTGTAATCAACACCAACTGCGTTTTTCAACGCTTAAATATAATATCATCAAAAGCTACATATGTCAAGGAATTTTTGAAAAAAATTAAACTTTTTGTCAAAGTAGGTTTAATCGTTTACAAGAACCTTTTCAATCCTTGCCACAAAGACCTTGTGATAGTCCTTATCGGGATAGAATTTTTCATCAATCTCCGAATCCAGGAAGGAATCGGGAGTTATTTCGCTGACAGCCATCTTTTTACATATTATTACAAGCTTTGCCTGCTCAAAATATGTTGTGCCGTCACTGAAAACGGGCACAAGACCTGTCTCGGCAGCCTTGTCGCAATCTCTGCCGCTGTGTGTTCCGCAGAAGTTCAAAATATCTCTGTGCGAATCCTTTAAAAACGAGAGAGAAAAGGTTTCATTTTCCTCGATAAAGGACATTGTGTGTCTTTGAGGTCTGATAAAGCATGTAACCGCGTCCTTTCCCCAAAGCTCGCCTATCATACCCCAGGAAGCGGTCATTGTATTGTATCCGCTTTGATCACCTGCGGTGATGAGCATCCAATCCTTGCTGATAAGCTTAACGGCATTTTCCTCAATGCCTGAAGCGTCAATTTCTCTAAACATATTATCCCCTCTTTGTAATTATATGATAACAAGCTCAAAATGTGAGCGGGTAAAATTTAAGTTGAGCCGCCGATTGACGGCGGCAAACGGTATTTTATAAAGCTTTCCCGATTAAGGTGAGGGGAGTCGAACCCGATATGGTTTAAAACGGCATATTGTGTTCAACTCTCCTTCTGTCTCTTATACCCATCTCCGAGCCCACGA
>CALYOC010000189.1 GCA_945227095.1 uncultured Clostridia bacterium | reverse complement strand
CCGGTAACGGAGAATATCATCCGCTTGAAAAGGATGAAAAGGGTAAATATATCGGGCCCGACTTGCCTCCCGATAAACCGGCAGGCGCGAAAGCGGCAGTTTAAGGAGGATATAATGAACAGATTTTTGTTTTACTTAATTCAGTGGACTTGGGGAGCGCCCGTAAACCTAATAGGAGGCTTTTTCTACCTTATCAATAAGGCTATGGGCAGAAAGCAGGAGAAGTTTTACAATTCATATATCACATATGTGCCTTGGAAACAGGGCGGACTTTCGCTGGGGCTTTTCATATTTATGCAGGCCGACCACCCCAATGAGATATGGACATACAATACCCGTATCCATGAATACGGACACACCTGGCAATGCCTTTTGTTAGGTGTGCTCTATTGGATAGTGATTGCTCTGCCCAGTGCGGTGTGGTGCAATTTCTTTGAGGGATATAGGAGAAGAAATAATGTATCCTACTATGTTTTTTACCCGGAAAAATGGGCAAACGCGTGGGTAAATAAGCAAACGGGTTTTGAATTTAAAAAAGTTTAGCCGTCCAAAGAGAGATAGGACGGACAGGGTGTAGGTCCGACCTGTAAATCAGTAATAAAGTAATGTTTAAAATATATAGCAGGGTAAATATGCCGCGGTAAGGCTCATTACCCCGACCGGAGGAAATATGAATATCAACTACGAAATTTCGGCTTTACTTAAGTATGCCGTGGATAACAGCCTTATCTCCGAGTGCGATAGGGTTTATTGCGCAAACAGGATTATTGCGCTTTTGGGGCTTGATGAATTTGAACTCGTACCGGTGGAGTGCGAGAGTCCGGAATACCCCGCGCCCATTTTGGACAACATACTCGATTGGGCTTATGAAAACGGAGTGTTGCAGGGAAATTCGGCTTCATACCGCGATATTTTGGACGCCGAGATAATGTCTGTATTCATTCCTCGTCCGAGCGAGGTAATCAGAGAGTTTAATGAGAAATACGCCGAGGACAAGAAAGCGGCAAGTGACTATTTCTATAATCTGGCAACAAAGTCCAACTATATTCATATGGACAGAATTGCTAAAAATATCATCTGGACAACCGACACTAAATACGGCGATATGATAATCAGTATCAATCTTTCAAAGCCGGAAAAGGACCCGAAGGAAATCGCCGCCGCGCTTAAAAATAAATCCGCGTCAAAATACCCTAAATGTCTGCTTTGCCGCGAAAACGAAGGGTACAAGGGCACATTGACGCACCCTGCCAGAGCAAATCACAGAATTATTCCGCTTCATATAGCCGGAGAGGATTGGTTTTTACAGTATTCGCCTTATGTCTATTACAACGAGCATTGCATAATGTTAAAAGCGGCTCATGAGCCTATGAAGATAAGCAGACAGACATTTGCAAGGCTTTTAGGTTTTGTAGAGTATATGCCGCACTATTTTATCGGCTCCAATGCCGGTCTTCCGATTGTCGGTGGCTCAATACTCGCCCATGACCATTATCAGGGCGGAAACTTTGATTTCCCGATGGCGAGAGCGGGAGTGTATAAGCAGGTAAAATTCAAAGGATATGATGATGTCGAGGCAGGTCTTGTCGATTGGCCTATGAGCGTTATCAGGATTCGCCATGAGGATAAAGATGTCCTTGTTGACCTCGCCTATGAAATACTTACCGCTTGGGAGGGATACACTGACGAGGCGGCTTATTTTTTAGCCGATACGGAAGGAGTTCCGCACAACTCAATCCCTCATCTTGCAAGGCATAAACACGGCAAATATGAGCGTGATTTGGTGCTCAGAAATAATATAACCGACGAGCAGTATCCACAGGGCGTTTACCACCCGCACCCCGAGTATCATCATATTAAAAAAGAGAATATCGGACTTATCGAGGTTATGGGACTTGCGATTTTGCCGGCGAGGTTGAAGGACAGTATTGCGAAAATTGAGTACTATTTGAAAAATCCGGAAAAGGAAGATGAACTGAAAAACGACGAGTCAATGGCAGTTCATATGGATTGGTACTATCAGTTAAAGAAACTCAATCTTCCCGAAAATAGAATTGCCGACGGCATAAAGCAGTCGGTCGGTGAAATCTTTGCCGCTATTCTTGAAAACGCCGGAGTTTACAAGAATAATGACGACGGCAGGGAAGCATTTTTGAGATTTATAAATTATTGTAATAGGTAACAGGAGGGAATTATGTTATTTAATTTAATCGCTTGTATCGGTGTATTTTTGGTTTCCGAGGTTGAGTTTTATCTGGCGACATTGATTGTCGCAAACGCTTCGCAGGGAGCTTCTGCTGCAATTTTTGCGGTGACGCTCGTTTTAGTTGCGGCAGAGCTTTTTGTAACCGGTAAATTTATTATGAAAACCGGTAAAAAGCAGAAGTTTGATTTCAATTATTTTGCTCCGGTGTTTGTTGTGCCGGTTATTCAGGCTTCGGTTATGCTTGTCGTACTTTGCGTTTGGCTTGTTAAAATTATCGGCGGAGCGAATGTTACCGGCTCTGTCTTGCTCAATGAGTTTACAGGTAATTTACCGCTTATCGGCTTTTGCTCGGAGGTGTTTGAGAGCACTTCTGCCGTCTGTACATTTGTGATACCGGTATTGTTCGCGTTTGTATTTGTTCCTGCGTTTACCGTGTTGGGATATTTAACAAATGTAAACATAGATGTAAAGACAAATAACAACTGATTTTTTAACTTAAAAGTTAAAGCCGCTCGCAAGGGGTGTCCTTAATAAAGAGGTATAGCTTAAAAACAGGAGAAAACAGCGAAA
>CALYOC010000188.1 GCA_945227095.1 uncultured Clostridia bacterium | reverse complement strand
AGCGAGTTATTCCTGTTGTCACCCATTACAAAGACATATCCTTCGGGAACGGTGCAGGGGTTTTCGGTTGTGTATATCTGCTCATAGAAAAACAGCTCGGAATCCCTCGTGTAATCCTCTGTCAGCGCCTTGTCGTCAACATATACCTTGCTTGCCGTGTAATCAATATATACAGTCTGTCCCTCGGTAGCGATAATGCGCTTAATGAGGTTTTCGTGCATAGATTTGCTCTTAAATACGATTACATCTGAATTTTTCGGCTCGTAAAAGCAGTTGATACTCAAGGTGAGATTGCCGTCCTCAAAGGTCGGATTCATCGAGTCGCCCTTGACGAAGACAGGGTGTATCTGTATGACAAATGTCAGTATTAGATATATGGACAAAACCACCGAGAGGAAAATCGCCCAATAGCGCACCTCGTGGTGCAAATATACTTTTTTTTGTTGCTCGGTCATATCCCTGTATTTAATCTTTTCTATCTCTTTGAACTGAGCCTTTTTCTGAGCCCTCAGGGCTTTCTTTTCCTTGCGCGATTGATTCATCTTTGCACCTCTTTATGAAATGTAATTTTTAACCGATTGCTTTTTTCCGTTCTTGAGGTAAACTCGGGGCACCCTCTTTGAAACGGAGCATGTTATTTCGTAGTTTATCGTCTGTGCCTTTTCGGCGAGCTCGTCTGCGGAAATCTCCTTTCCGGAGGCGGCGTCAACGCCCATAACTGTTACAATGTCACCGTCCTTGACATTTTCAATATTCGTAACATCGAGCATACACATATCCATACATATTCTTCCGATAACCGGGGCGTACTGTCCGTTTACAATCATTCTCGCGCCTGCGTCGGAAAGTATTCTCGGATAACCGTCAGCGTATCCGATTGCGACTACGGCAATTTTCATAGGCTTGTCGGCGGTAAATGTTCTGCCGTAGCTGACGGTTGTCCCGCTGTCGATAACCTTGACGGTGGAAACGATTGTTTTAAGGCTCATAACGGGTTTTAAATCGTCCTGATTCTTGACCTCTTTAGAGGATTTGAGACCGTATATACAAATGCCCACTCGGCAGGCATCGAGCTGCATTTCTCTGTACTCGGTGGTGGCTGCGGAATTGCAGCAATGCCTGATTTCAAAGTGTATTCCTTCGCCTTCAAGGCGGCGCACCGCGTCGAGAAAAAGGTCGTACTGAAGCCTTGTGTAAACTTCGCCGTGTTCTCCCTCGTCCGCCGAGGCAAAGTGCTGAAAAACGCCCTGCGGGTAAAGTCCGGGCATTTTGCAAACCCCAACCATCTGTTCTATCGAGTCGCCGTCTGCTATATTGTCTTGATACAGAAATCCGATTCTTGTCATACCGGTGTCGATTTTAAGGTGGATATTGACCTGCACATTTTGCCGCGAAGCGCATTCGGACAGTTTTAAGGCATAGGGATAGTCAAAAACCGCCTGCGAAATATTGTTATAGGCGAGCTCGCTTGCCTTTTCGGGTGGAGTGTAGCCGAGTATCAGTATGGGAGTATCCACTCCGGCGCGACGAATTTCGAGCGCTTCTTCTAAATTTGAAACGGCAAACCATTCACAACCCATTTCGCTGAGAACCTTTGCGTAAACCTGTGCTCCGTGGCCGTATGCGTCAGCCTTGATAACCCCCATAAGGGAAACTCCCTGTTTGGCAATTTGCTTGCAGACGCTGAAATTGTGCTCAATATTGTCAATGTCGATTTCAGCCCAAGTGCGTTTTAAAAATTCGTTCATAATAACCTCTGTAAATTACCGCACAGAGCGGCAAGTTCGTTCATATTCATCGTTTCGGCGCGTACGTTGCATTCAAGCCCCGATTCCTCCAAGGCTGAAGCCACCTGCTCTTTTGGAATATTCATTCCGGTGCTGATTGCGTTCACCGCGGTTTTTCTCCGCTTTGAAAACGCCGCCTTTACCATTTTGAAAAAGAATTCTTCATCAACCGCAATATCCGGATTGTCGCGAACGGTGAGTTTTATAACGGCGCTGTCAACCTTCGGCGAGGGCATAAAGCTTCCCCTTGACACGGTGAAAAGCTTTTGAGCAACAGCGAAGTAGTTTACCGCAACCGTAATTGCTCCGCTCGCTCTCGTTCCCACCTCGGCGCACAATCTGTCTGCCGCTTCTTTTTGTACCATAACAGTTATGTCCTTGACGGGCAGTTTATCTTCCAAAAGTTTCATTATCAGCGGCGAGGTGATGTAATAGGGGATATTTGCGCAGATGTGGACATCTTCACAGTCTGAAAAGTTTTCATCAATAACAGCTCTTAAATCAATTTTCAGAGCATCTGCGCCGATTATTTTTACATTGTTAAAATCTTCAAGTGTGTACTTTAGAATTTCCGGCAGCCTTTTGTCGAGCTCAATTGCCACAACCTTTGCGGCTTTTTTTGCGAGCTCCGAGGTCAGGACGCCGATGCCCGGACCTATCTCCAAGACTCCGTCCCTTTCTCCGATTTCGGCGGATTCGGCAATCTTGGGGCATATACCCGGATTGACGATAAAGTTCTGTCCCAGGGATTTGGAGAAGGAAAAACCGAATTTTTCCAATATATATTTAATTTCTTTAATATCGGAAAGATTGTGCATATTTTCCTCCGCGCTTTGTTACTGTTATTATATTGTATCACATATTTATTGTAAATTAAATAATTATACAAATTATTAACAAAATAAATATATTTAAAGATAAATAAAAACGACAAACAAAATTTTGTTTGTCGTTGTCGAGTTTTATTTAGGAGTAATCCCGTTTGTCTGC
>CALYOC010000187.1 GCA_945227095.1 uncultured Clostridia bacterium | reverse complement strand
CAACTGCAAAGACCTGCTCGGCACAAACGGCAAAGTGCTGCTTGGAACTCATCTGACCGTCTATCTGTATTCTTTCAAGAAAATCTATAACATACGGAGAAGTGAACAGTCCCGTTTTCCTGCCGCTTTTGATAAGCATACAACTGAGCATTGCGGACACCGAGCCCTTTCCGTTAGTTCCGGCAATATGAACAAACTTAAGCTTCTTGTGCGGGTCTCCCAAACGGTTTAACAAATATGATATTCGGTCAAGTCCCGGCCGAATACCGAATTTTAATGCAGAATGAACTTTTTCAATCGCTTGCGTATATGTCAAAATCTACTCCCCAAAAACTACAATAAAATACTCCGAAAAGCCGAATTATCCCCGCAAGTGCGGGGATAAAAATTAACCTAATTCGGCAATACTTTTATCAATATTCTCTATCTTCTCGGTGAGAACAGCCGCGTCCTCCCTCTGCTTTGCCACTACCGACTCCGGAGCCTTGCTTAAAAATCCCGGATTTGAAAGTTTCTTCTGTGCCTGCTCCAGCTTTTTCTGTGCAGCTTCGCGCTCCTTAAGAAGCCTTTTCTTCTCCGCCTCAAAGTCTACAAGCTGGTCCATAGGAATGTATATCTTCGCATCATTTGTAATTATACAAACGGCTCCGGGTTTGTCAAAACTGTCCGCTACCTCAACAATCTGCGCGGAAGCGAGCCTTTGCATAATTGGATCCGCGCGCAAAAATGTATCCTTATAAGTTGTGGCAATATAATAGCTCGCCTTTTTAGACGGCGGAACATTCATCTCATTACGGCGCGAGCGAATTGCTCTGATTGCGTCCATAATGCGTTCCATTTCAGCTTCCTCGGCGCTGAAATTAAGTTCCTCTTTATACTCAGGCCACTTGGAAAGCATTATTGTTTCACCTTCGTCCGAAAGCGACTGCCAAATTTCCTCGGTGATAAAAGGCATAAACGGATGAAGAAGCTTCAATGTCTGCGTCATAACATAGACAATGACCTCACGGACGGTCTTATCGCTTGTTTCATCGGTATTAAATCTAATCTTTGAAAGCTCAATGTACCAATCGCACAGATAATCCCATATAAAATCATACAGCTTACCTACCGCAATACCGAGCTCGAATTTATCCAAATTCTCCGTGACCTCTTTTACAAGAGTGTTGAACTTCGAGAGAATCCACTTGTCCTCCAAAGCGAGATTTTTCGGAAGTTTGCCCTCGATCGGCTTGCCGTCAATATTCATATGAATAAACCTTGCCGCATTCCAAAGCTTGTTGGCAAATCCGGCAGAAGCGATTACACGCTTTTCGCTGTAACGCATATCATTTCCCGGGCTGTTACCCGTTGCCAAGGTAAAGCGCAGTGCGTCGGCGCCGTACTTATCAATAACCTCCAGCGGGTCAATTCCGTTGCCGAGTGATTTACTCATCTTTCGTCCTTGCTCGTCCCTGACAATTCCATGGATGAACACGGTGTCAAAGGGAATTTCACCCGTGTGCTTAACACTTGAGAAAATCATACGCGCAACCCAGAAGAATATGATATCATATCCGGTTACGAGTGTATTTGTCGGGAAGAAATACTTCATTTCCTCCGTGTCCTCGGGCCAACCCAGGGTAGAGAACGGCCAAAGTGCCGAGCTGAACCAAGTATCCAACGTGTCGGGGTCACGGTGCAGATGTTTTCCGGAGCACTTCGGGCAAGCCTTCGGATCCTTCATATCAACAATTATCTCACCGCAATCCTCGCAATACCAAGCCGGGATTTGATGTCCCCACCAAAGCTGACGGGAAATGCACCAATCCTTAATATTTTCCATCCAATGGAAGTAAATCTTATTAAAGCGCTCGGGTACAAACTTGACCTTGCCCTGTTTGACAACATCAATGGCAGGACCCGCCAAGGGCTTCATTTTTACAAACCCCTGCTTTGATTCACGCGGCTCAACGGGAGTATGACAACGATAGCAGGTGCCGACATTGTGAGAATGCGGCTCAATTTTAATCAAATAGCCCTGCTTGTCCAACTCCTCGACAATCGCCTTGCGGCATTCATAAATGTCCATCCCGGCATATTTACCGGCATTTTCATTCATATGACCGTCTTCGGTTGTTACCGTGATGACTTCAAGTCCGTGTCTGAGTCCGACCTCAAAGTCATTGGGGTCATGGGCAGGAGTGATTTTAACAACGCCTGTTCCAAACTCCATATCGACATAATCATCGGCTATTAAAGGAATTTCTTTATTGACAATGGGTAAAATGAGCATTTTGCCCACAAGGTCTTTATATCGTTCATCATTAGGATTTACCGCAACTGCGGTATCTCCGAGCATTGTTTCCGGTCGTGTTGTGGCAAGCTCGATATATCCGCTGCCGTCGGCAAAGGGATATTTAAGGTGCCAAAAGCTGCCGGGAAGCTCCTCATACTCAACCTCGGCGTCGGAGATAGATGTTTTACAATGAGAGCACCAGTTAATCATTCTCTCACCGCGATAGATAAGTCCCTCGTTATACAACTTTACAAAGACCTTCCTGACCGCCTCGGAGCAGCCCTCGTCCATAGTGAATCGCTCTCTCGACCAATCGCACGAGGAGCCCATCTTCTTCAACTGCTCGCAGATTCTTCCGCCGTACTGACGGCGCCAATCCCAAGCCCGGTCAAGGAATTTTTCCCTGCCCAAGTCCGCCTTCTGCACACCCACTTTCGCCACGGCTGCAACAAATTTAGCCACGGTCGCAATAGCTGCGTGAGAATTGCCGGGAACCCAAAAAGTCCCGTAT
>CALYOC010000186.1 GCA_945227095.1 uncultured Clostridia bacterium | reverse complement strand
GCCGTAATATCAAATTTTCGGCATATTGTGTTCAACTCTCCTCACCTTACCTTTCCGTCAAGCGAGTAATCGGTGCACTCCCCTTGACAGCGGAAGCGGGCCTTGGTTATAACTCTTCCCGAAGCGGGATTGTCTTTCGCGTGAACACAATAAAACTGCTTCTGATTCAATTCGGTCTTGCCGAAGTCGATTATTCTTTGAGCTGCTTCGGTGGCGATGCCGCAGTTCCAATACTTCTTCATAATATTATAACCGATTTCAAACATACCCTTATCCTCTTTAAATAACAGACCGCCGGAGCCGATTAACTCCCCCGTTTCTTTTAAGACATAGCCCCAAACATAGGACTTGTCGCTCTCAATTTTAGTTTCCTCAAAGGCAAGCCATTCACGCGTTTCATTTACATCGCTGTGAAGCTTCCAGCGCATAAACCTTGCGACATCGCGGTCGCTTGTCCAATTCTTAAACGCCTCGTCGGCATCGTTGACGCTCAAGGGTCGAAGCCGCAATCTGTCCGTTTCCAATACAGGGGTTTTCATATACTTCTCCTTTCATAACAAATCATTACGGGATTACCACCGTTACCCCATCCACCTACATACTACTATTTTAATCAGATTCAGTCAATAAAAGTCCGCCGAGAAAATTATATCTGATTAAGAACCCTATTCAAACAAAGCGAACAAAAATGAATATTTTACGAACAAAATCGAATATTTTTTAAAAAAATATGCAAAAAAATCAAAAAAATATGCTAAAAATTGAAACAAAGTACATTTTTAGGTACTTTAATCAAAACTTTTCCGAACAAATGTATTGACAAAAATATTTTTGGTGTTATAATGTACTTGTAAGTTAAGCAAACATTTGTTTTGTAGGAGAATGGTTATGACAGGTATTATCACATCGACAATTATTGAAGTTTTAGTTGCAGCGGCAATTATTATCGGTTTAATTTATGAAAAAGAAATTATCAAGGCAGAGGACAAGCTGTTCCGCTTCTTATCCTGCGCACGCAAGGCGAGGAAGTCCTCCGACAAGTCTCTCGGCAATGCAGCCCGTTCACAAAGACACAGGGAAAGAGAACTCTCCTATTCATACGAAATGCTTTTGAACGAATACGATAAGCCCCACCTCAAGGTTATCAACGGCGGAGGGGTTAAGAAGTCCTCGGCTGCCGAGGTCGCTTAATACGCATTTAAACTGCAAAGTTTAAATATACATTTCTCTCACACACAAAGCAAAAGGACTCTGCCGCGGCAGAGCCCTTTTGCTTTTATATTATCACAATTATTACCGGACAGAAGAATTTAATTCCTCAATATACCTTTTCAGAGCGTCCTTCCAATGAGGCAGACGCTTGAAACCTGCAAAATCAAGACTTATCTTTGACAGTCTCGAATTGGGCGGTCTGCGCGCCGCGGTTTTATATTCGCTTGATAAAATGGGATTGACATATGTCTTCTTACCTGCCAAACTCATTATTTCTGCGGCAAACTGAGCCCAAGAGCAATATCCCTCATTGGTCGCGTGATACACTCCGTACTTTTCAGTCTGTACCATATCGCACAAAAGCACCGCCAAATCGCGTGTATATGTCGGCGAGCCTATCTGGTCATTGACAACATTTATACTGCTGTGCTCCGCGGCAAGTCGCAACATTGTCTTGACAAAATTGCCTCCGTTGAGTCCGTACACCCAAGAAGTGCGAACTATAAAAGTGCGCGAACAATACTTCTGCGCCGCCTGTTCTCCGAGATATTTTGACCTTCCGTAAACATTACACGGAGCCTTCGGTGAATCCGTTTCAAAGGCTGACTCCCCTTCCCCTGAGAAGACATAGTCGGTGCTGATATAGATGAGCTTCGCCTTTAAATACTCTGCAACCTGTGCGATATTTTCAGTTCCCTTGACATTTACAAGATTGCACAACTGCTCATTACTTTCCGCGGCGTCAACGGCGGTATATGCGGCACAATGGATAATCGCCGTGGGCTGCAGCAGACGAACCTTGCTCGAAACCTGCTCATAATCGGTAAGGTCAAAATCCTCGACATCGACGCCTACGCAGTTTATACCGAGTTCGTTCAGCCGCTTGACAACATCATAGCCGAGCTGCCCCTTTACTCCGGTCACAAGGACCTTTTGATACTCATTCATACCGCACCTCAATATGTGAAATTACAATCGCTCTCATCAAGCAAAGGCGCATTTATATCCTTTTGAGA
Organism: uncultured Clostridia bacterium; assembly: GCA_945227095.1. Classification (GTDB taxonomy): domain Bacteria; phylum Bacillota; class Clostridia; order Oscillospirales; family Acutalibacteraceae; genus CALYOC01. Next base: position 581 of record CALYOC010000186.1, on the reverse strand, counting down.
TAAAATCGGATTTTCACAATTCCACTCCACGCCGATTGACTCATCATCAAACTTGACGCTCCTGTCATTTTCAGGACTGTAAAAATTATCCGCCTTATACTGCACCTCAACATCATCGGTCAATGCCACAAAGCCGTGCGCAAAGCCGCGAGGTATATATAACATCTTCTTATTGTCGGCACTCAACTCAACCGACACCCATTTTTTATAAGTCGGCGAGCCCTTCCTGATGTCCACTGCAACATCCATTATAGCGCCCCTTGTGCACCTGATAAGTTTTGCCTGTGCCATGGGGTTGTTTTGGAAATGAAGTCCGCGCAGGGTGCCCCTTTGAGCCGAGTAGGATTGGTTGTCCTGGACAAAGTCGGCGTCTATCCCTATCTGCTGCATTTTGCTGCGGCTGTAAGTTTCCATAAACCAACCTCTGTTGTCTCCGAATACCTGAGGTTCAACAATTATTACCTCTTTAATATCTGTTTTTACACCTTTCATTGATATTACCTCTTATAAACAATATTCATCTTCTTAAGGTGAGGAGAGTTGAACCCGATATGGTTTAAAACGGCATATTTTTGCCTGAC
>CALYOC010000185.1 GCA_945227095.1 uncultured Clostridia bacterium | reverse complement strand
GAGATGTGTATAATAGACAGGGGCTTGCCGGAATCGGTAGAGGTTCAGAGCGACTATGATTCCGAGCTAATACGAACAAATTTTTATTACCGACTATCTGATTAAAGGAGAAATATTATGTCAAGAAGAATTAAAATATTTGATACAACTCTGCGAGACGGTGAGCAATCACCCGGTTGCAGTATGAATATAAGCGAAAAACTGAAGATGGCGGAGCAGCTGGAAAAATTGGGCGTAGATATTATCGAGAGCGGATTTGCCATTTCTTCCCCCGGCGACTTCGCTTCTGTAAAGGGAATTGCGTCGGTTGTTAAGAAGGCGACAGTCGCCTCTTTGGCAAGATGTCTTAAAAAAGATATAGATACCGCTTACGAAGCCGTCAAGCACGCTGTTCACCCCCGAATTCATGTATTCCTTGCAACGAGCGAGGTACATATGAAATACAAGCTCAAAATGAGCAGGGAAGAAGTAATCGCTCAAATCAGAGAGATGGTTGCCTACGCAAAGAGCCTGTGTGACGATATTGAGTTTTCACCGGAGGACGGCTCAAGAACAGACCCCGATTTCCTCGTCGAAGCCGTTCAGGCGGCAGTTGACAGCGGTGCGACGACCATCAACATTCCCGATACCACGGGATATGCAGTACCCGAAGAATTTGCCGAGCTTATCAAAAAGGTGAGAAGCGAAGTCAAGGGTATTGAAAATGTAGATATCTCCGTTCACTGTCACAATGACCTCGGACTTGCAACCGCTTGCACATTGGCGGCAATTAAAGCAGGTGCCACACAGGTAGAGTGCACAATCAACGGAATCGGAGAAAGAGCGGGCAACACGGCGCTTGAAGAGGTTGTTATGAACCTGAAAACCCGCTCGGAATACTATGACGCCGAGACAGGAATGGACACATCTCAGATTATGAAGTCAAGCCGTATGCTCTCCCGTATAACAGGTGTAAATGTTCAACCCAACAAGGCAATAGTCGGTGAGAACGCATTCGCACACGAGGCGGGCATACATCAGCACGGCGTACTCGCCAACAGAAGCACATATGAAATTATGACTCCCGAATCCGTCGGACTCACTTCAAATATGATGGTACTCGGAAAGCATTCCGGTAAACACGCCCTGCAGGATAGATTGTCCGCACTGGGTTACAAGGTCGATGGCGACGAGCTCAATGAGCTGTTTAATGAGTTTAAGGTTCTTGCCGACAGACAAAAATGCGTATCCGATAACGATTTAGTCGCGCTTGTCCACAAGAGCGAGGTCAAGGTTCCGGAGAAATACATTGTCGATAGCTTTGTCATCAATGCCGGTAATACAATTTCCACAACCTGCCAAATGAAACTTCGCACAGACGACGGCAGAATACTTCAAACTGTTGTCGCCTCCAAGTACGGACCTGTTGACGCTTCGTACAAGGCTATCAATCAACTTGTCAACGGAGAGAGTTTCGAGCTTGAAGAATTTATGATTGACGCAGTTACCGGCGGAACAGACGCACAGGGAGCCGTCAAGGTTAAAATCAGAGCCAACGGCCGCAGCTATAACGGTTACGGACTCGGACTCGATATTGTCGCGGCGGCAATCAATGCCTATGTTTCCGCGATAAACAATATGGTGTATGATGAAATGTTATTAGAGAATGGAGAAACGGATGTATAAGGTAAAAGTATTTGATTCTACCTTGCGCGACGGAGCCCAGGCTGAGGGTATCTCATTTTCAGTACAGGATAAGATAAACATTGTCAAATCACTCGATGAACTCGGTATTGATTATATCGAGGCGGGAAATCCGTCATCAAACCCGAAAGATATTGAATTTTTCGAGAAGATGAAGGACATTGAGCTAAAAAATGCCCGGCTTGCGGCGTTCGGAAGCACTCGCAGAAAGGGTGTCAAGGCGAGTGAGGACAGCAATGTTAAGTCTCTGTTAAGCGCAAATACGCAGGTGTGTGTAATTTTTGGAAAATCCTGGGACTTTCATGTAAAAGAAATAATCAGGACGAGCCTTAAAGAAAATTTAGAGATGATTTTTGATACAGTCTCTTATTTAAAAGCGGCAGGGAAGGAAGTCATTTTCGACGCTGAGCATTTCTTCGACGGATATAAGAACAATCCCAAATATGCGCTGAAGACGCTCAAGGCCGCGACTGAAGCCGGAGCCTATTGTCTTAGCCTTTGCGATACAAACGGCGGCTGCTTCCCTTCGGAGATTTACGATATAATCAAAGATGTACGAAAGAGTTTTCCGGATATTGAGATAGGCATACACGCACACAACGATACAGGAATGGCTGTCGCAAACACAGTTATGGCTGTTGACGCGGGAGCGACTCATATACAGGGTACGCTTATCGGATACGGCGAAAGGTGCGGAAACACCAATTTGTCAACCGTGATAGCCAACCTGCAAATCAAAAAGGGAATTCCTTGTATTCCCGAAGAGAACATTTCCTCCTTGAGAGATATCGCGAGAAAGATTGCCGAAATCTCGAACATTCCTTTGAGCGGCAATATGCCGTATGTAGGCGGAAGCGCTTTTACACACAAGGCGGGAATGCACATTGACGGAGTTACGAAATCCCCGAAGTCGTTTGAGCACATCGACCCGGAAAGCGTGGACAATACACGCAGCTTCCTTATGAGTGAGGTTGCGGGACGACGCACCCTTATGAAAAAGGTAAACCGGATTGACCCCACAATTCAAAAGGATGACCCAAGAACTGCGGGTATAATCAAGAAGGTTAAGGATCTCGAACACTACGGTTATCAGTTTGAGGGTGCGGAAGCGAGCTTTGAACTGTTAATAAAGAAGCAGCTCGGTACATATAAATCTTATTTTTC
>CALYOC010000184.1 GCA_945227095.1 uncultured Clostridia bacterium | reverse complement strand
AAATCCGCGTAATAATCTTTTCGGGGGCACTTTTGGTAATCGTCTCCGTTCTCGCAGTAGTCGGACTCACAAAGGCGGCGTATTACAAAAACGAGCTTCACACAACCTATCAGATGTCCTTAAACAACCTCGTCAACTATGTAACCCATATGGACGAGAGCCTTGAAAAGTGCCTGTATTCCGGCACTCCTACGATGATAAGCAAGACGACCGGCGACCTTTGGCGCGACAGCTATGAAGCGCAGCAAATTTTAAGCGAGCTTCCGCTCGACAGCCGCGAAATGGAGAGCACGAACTCTTTTCTTGCAAAGGTCGCCGAATTTTCAAAATCCCTCGGCGTGAGCGCCGCGGCAGGAAAAAGCATTTCCGAAAAGGACCACCTAACGCTCAGAAAATTAAAGCAGCATGTTTCGTCACTTAAAAATTCACTTGTTCGGCTTGAAACCGTCTATGAGCAGGACAACTCCGCCGCGACAATGCCCGACATCTCCTTTGAAAGCCCGGAGCGGCTGAGCAAGAGTGCTTTAAGCACTCTCTCGCTGACCTCGACGCAGGAGACGCTGACAAATATTCCCCAGCTCATTTATGACGGTCCGTATTCGGACTCGATTGCAGTCAAGGACCCCGAGGCGTTAAAGGGACTGACGGCGATTGATACGACGCAGGCGGCAAAAAGGGCGGCAAAATACCTCGCCTGCTCCGAAAAGGAGCTCAAAAGGGGCAAGGACGAAAACAGCAACATAGCCTCATATGTCTTCTCCTTCGGCACGAGGACGGCGGCTATATCAAAGATGGGCGGCAGGCTCGTCTATATGACCGATTCGGACATTGTAAAGGTCAAAAAGGTTTCGCGCAAGGCTTGTATCAAGACTGCTCAAAGGTACCTTAAAAGTATCGGCATTGAGGGAATGACACACAATTATTACGAAGAAGTCGGAAACACTCTGACGGTGAACTTCCACTATTCCGACAACTCGGTAAAGTATTACCCCGACCTGATAAAGGTCAATGTACGAATGGACAGCGGCACGGTGAGCGCGGTGGACTGCCGCAGCTACCTGACAAATCACACGGCGAGAAATGCCGATTTAAAAGCAAAAATAAATCTCATCGAGGCAAAGAGCAGGGTGAACAAATACCTCTCGATAAGGTCTGTTTCAATGGCGGTTATCCCCACCGACAGCGAAAAGGAAAAATATGTGTATGAATTTTTCTGCAAGGGTGAGAACGGCGAGGACATCTTAGTCTATATCGACGCCGAAACAGGTATGGAGGCGGATATACTCATACTTGTCACAAATAAAAACGGAACGCTTGCGTATTGATGAGAATAAAATCATTTTCACGGTAAAAACTATATTCAAAAGGGGGTTAAACCATGACAAAGATAATTTCTGTTGCCGTCTGCGCGATTGCCTGTGCGTTGATTTTTGCGGGTTGCGGTAGAAATACCGATAACAAAACAACAACTATCACGGAAAACACCGCAACTCAAACCACAATGGCGTCAACCACAAACACTCTCGGCGAGGACCTCTCCGAAGCGGGCAGAGATGTCAGCGAGGACGTTTCCGACGCAGGACGAGAGATGAGCAAGGGTGTTTCGGAAGCAGTAAGCGATATGAGAGAATAATTTATAAGGACAAAAGGGGAGATAATACGCGCTGTATTATCTCCTTTTTGATTATTTTATCCCTAACGCGCCAATACTACCAACGGAAGGTGATACTGTGACAAGAATTAAAACAATAGGGATACCGAGAGCTATGTACTATTTTGAATACGCGGAGAAGTGGGTGAAATTTTTCGCAAATCTCGGCTTTAAGGTCATCGTGTCCGGCAAAACGGACGCAATATGCCTGAATGAAGGTGTGAAATCCGCTCCGGACGACGCCTGTCTGCCTGTCAAGGCTATGTACGGACATACCTTGTCCCTGATAAAAGAACATAAAAATCTCGATTACATCTTTTTACCGCGGATAATGAAAACCTGCTCGACGGCTTATACCTGCCCGAAGACAATGGGACTGACGGATATGCTCAAAAGCACCGTCGCGGATTTGCCCGAAGTTATCGACTGCGCATACACGGGCAGCGACCTGTCATTTTTTATGCAAGTGGGAAAGAGGTTGGGGAAAAACCGCGCGCAGATTACCTCCGCCTACCTTGCCGCGCTCAAAAACCTACACACTTCGAGCGAGTGCGACGCAGACGGTGAAAAGCCGCTCATAGCCGTTATCGGCCACTCCTACATTCTTCAGGACAGTTTTTTAAATATGGACATTTTCGACATTCTGCGCGAATTGGGAGTCGAATATGTAACCCCCGCCGCAGAGGACTCCGCCTGTCTGCGCACGCTCGCTCATTCGGCGGGATATAAGCAGACCTTTTGGCACCACGCCGACAAAATACTCGGTTTCACAAAAAAGGTCACGGACGAAAACTCGGTTGACGGAATACTTTTTCTCTCCTCATTCGGCTGCGGCACCGACCCTCTTACTCTGCCTGTGTGCATTGATTATATCGGCAGGAAAAATCCGCGTCTGCCCTTTGCGCAGATAGACCTCGACGAGCACCGCTCGACAGAGGGCTTCCGCACAAGGATAGAGGCTTTTTGCGAATGTATCAGCGCCGCAAAGGCGCGCGTTTAAGGAGGCAAAGTATGAAGCTTACATTTCCCAATATGGGCAATATGTCAATACTTCTCGGCGCTCTTATGCGTGAGCTCGGTTTGGACTTTGTGCCGCCGGGAGAAACCGGCGACTCGACCGCCGCACTCGGTGTGAAATATGCACCTTCGGGCGCCTGTATGCCGATGAAAATTATTCTCGGCGGTTTTATCGAGGCAAAC
>CALYOC010000183.1 GCA_945227095.1 uncultured Clostridia bacterium | reverse complement strand
AATACACCGTAATATCAAATTTTCGGCATATTGTGTTCGACTCTCCTCACCTTAAATTATTTTTTAGGGGGATAACTGATGGCAAAGACAATGAGTAAAAAAGAATTTTCCGCGGCGGTCGAGAGTGCCCTTTCGCACGGATACGGAGTTTCCGTCGGGGAAGCTACCGACGCTCAGCTTTACAAGGCGGTTTCGACCGTTGTAAATAATATACTTGTAAGTAAGAACAGTGAAAACAGAGAAAAGGGAAAGAATGTCTCGTCAAAGAAGGTTTACTATCTTTGTATGGAGTTTCTTATGGGGCGCTCGCTTAAAAACGCGCTGTTCAATTTAGGACTCACAAAGGTGTTTGAGGAAACGATGTCTGACTTCGGCGCAAAGAGCGAGGCAATTTTTGAGCAGGAGCCCGACGCGGGCTTGGGCAACGGCGGACTCGGCAGACTTGCCGCTTGCTACCTTGACGGACTTGCCAATGGCGGTTATGACGCTATGGGTTATTCAATTCGCTACGAGTACGGAATTTTTAAGCAGAAGATAGTTGACGGTTGGCAGACCGAGCTTCCCGACTTCTGGCTTCCCGGCGGCAGAGTCTGGCTCAATAAAAGGGAAGAGGACAGGCAGGAGGTCCATTTCGGAGGTAAAGTCGACTCCTCCTGGGACGGCAATTATCACCACTCTATCCAGACCGATTATCAGACAGTTTACGCGGTGCCTTATGACCTTATGGTACCCTCTGTGGGCGGTGAAAATATCGCGGTGCTTCGCCTGTGGGCGTCGCAGGCTCCGGGAATAGATATGAGCGCGTTCAATGAGGGCAAGTATATGACCGCCGTTGAGCAAAACGCAATGGCGGAGGTAATCAGTAAAATACTCTATCCCTCCGACAACCATTTCGAGGGAAAGAGCCTGAGGCTCAAGCAGCAGTATTTCCTCGTCAGCGCGTCTATTCAGGATATTATAGGAAGGCACCTCAAGCAGTACGGAACGCTTGACAATATGGGTGAAAAGATTGCAATTCATATCAATGACACTCACCCGACTTTGGCAATTCCGGAGACGATGAGAATACTTCTTGATGAATGCGGCTACTCTTGGGACGACGCATTTAACATTGTTCAAAAGACATTTGCATATACTAATCATACGGTTATGGCAGAGGCGCTTGAGTGCTGGCCGCTCTCTCTTTACAAAATGCTTTTGCCGAGAATTTACGAGATTACAAAGGAGATTGACAATCGCTTCAGAGCCAAGGTTTGGCAGCTCACCGGCAGCGCCGACAAGGTTGAGAAAATGGCAATCGTGTCAGGCGACGCGGTCAGGATGGCAAATCTGTGCGTTGCCGTGTGCCACAGTGTAAACGGCGTATCCGCCCTGCACAGTGAGATTCTTAAAGAAACGGTGTTTAAGGATTTTTATGAGCTTGAACCCGCAAAATTTAAGAATGTTACAAACGGTATAGCTCACCGAAGGTGGCTTTGTCAGGCTAACCCGGCGCTTTGCGGATTTCTTGACAGGAAGATTGGCTCGGGGTATGTTAAAAATGCACTTGAGCTGGCAAAACTTCGCGAGTTTGCCGATGATGACAAGGTGCTCGGTGCGATTTCGAAAATCAAGTATGAGAACAAGGTTCGCTTCGCCGAGTATATTAAGAGGAAGCAGGGAATTGAGCTCAATCCCGACTCCATTTTTGATGTTCAGGTCAAGCGCCTTCATGAGTATAAGAGGCAGCTTCTCAACGCGATAAATATCTGGTCAAGGTATTTGCAGCTCAAGGAAAATCCGGATATGGATATGGTGCCGCACACATATATTTTCGGTGCGAAAGCCGCCAGCGGATATTTTATGGCGAAGAAGATAATCGAGTTTATCTGCACAATAGCCGATGTTATCAACAATGACAAGTCAATCTCAGGCAAGATGAAGGTTGTCTATATTGAGGACTACAATGTTTCCACCGCGGAAATGCTTATGCCGAGCGCCGATATCAGCGAGCAGATTTCACTTGCCGGAACCGAGGCGAGCGGAACGGGAAATATGAAGCTGATGATGAACGGTGCGGTCACCCTCGGAACTATGGACGGCGCGAATGTTGAGATTTTTGAAGCCGTGGGTGAGGACAATATCATCATTTTCGGTATGTCTGCTCCGGAGGTCGATTCTCTTAAAAACGCAGGGTACAAACCGGCTGATTACTTCGCGAACAACTCCAATGCGCAAAAGGTCATTTCCTCTGTTATGCAGGGTATCGGCGGCAGGGAATTTCCCGAAATCGTAAACGCCCTGACCGTCAGCGACCCGTATATGGTTATGGCTGATTTCGCCGACTACCAAAAGGCACAGCTAAAAATTGATGAACTTTACAGGGATAAAAAGCGCTTTGCGAGAATGGGGCTTATGAATATCGCGGGCTCCGGTGTTTTTGCTGCTGACAGAAGCGTTGATGATTACGCGCGGGATATATGGCATTGTAAAGATTAAAAGTAATAACTTTAAGGCGGATATGCTCCCGCGTATCCGCTTTTTACATTCCTTGGTAATTGTTGTCAAAAAATATATGTTGATTTTGTTGATTTTTACGGTTACTTTTAATGTTGTTATTTGATATATTATATAGTGATGAACCATATTTTTTTGTTAAGGAGGCTTATGATTATGAAAATCAGATTCAAGAGATTGTTGAGCACCGTTCTTTCCGCGGCGGTAGTTTTGAGCTCTCTTGTCTTTGCCATGCCGGCTCAAACAGCGAGTGCGGCTGATGGAGAATATTATGTTAAAGTTACCGTTGTAGTCAGCGGTGGTAACAACTTGGCAGGTACTTCCGGTGGCATTAACTCAAAGCCTGACGACTCCGGCGGAGTCAGCGT
>CALYOC010000182.1 GCA_945227095.1 uncultured Clostridia bacterium | reverse complement strand
CTTTTATTATTTAGAAGAAAGGATATAAAAATGAAACGTTTACCTAAATATACGCCTGCGGAAGTACGGAATGATCCATACGGATTTACTTACAAAGAAATGTCGGAAGTTATTGGCGAGAATGAAGCAAAAGCCTTATATGAAGAATTATATAAGCAATTACCACGCAAAAAAAATCTATCAATGTTGGTAAAAAATATTTGCAAAAGCAGTGATACTGAAAAGTATGTTTACGAACTGAAAGACAACAAATACATTGAAACGGTTTTTATCAAGCGGCGAGATGGTGGAACTGTTTGCGTGAGCACACAAGTCGGTTGTCCTGTTGGTTGTATTTTTTGTGAGTCCGGGCGAAATGGCTTTGTTCGTAATCTAACATCGTCAGAAATCGTACAACAGATTATATTGTTGCGTCGAAAAGTAAACCGTATCGTTTTTATGGGTATGGGAGAGCCTTTATTCAATTATGACAACTTGATAAAAGCAATCCATATTCTCCGAGATAGATATGGGCTCAACTTTCCAACCGACGGCATTACCATATCAACAGTTGGTCCGGTCGATCAATTAAAAAAATTGCGCGAGGAACATCTTAAAATTCAGTTGACAATATCTTTACACGCAGCAACACAATCTGCAAGAAATCGTATTATTCCTCACATGCGCATATATGCTATTGAAGATGTTGTTAAGCAAGCCTTATCCTATTCTGAAAGGCATAATCGCAAAATTGTCTTTGCGTATTTGCTTTTACCGGGTATAAATGACCGGCCCTCAGATGTAAGACAACTTGCAAAATGGTTTCGGGGCAAAAAAGTTATGATTAACGTGTTACAATACAACCCAACAAGCAATTCAAGAATTAAAGCACCACAGAAACGGGAAATAGTTGCATTCAAACATCAATTAGAGCAAGCAGGACTTGAAGTTACTATGAGAGTTTCTCATGGCAGAGAGATTAACGCGGCTTGTGGACAGTTAGCTAACACATATAATAAATTCAAAAAAAAATGATTAAAAGTGCCAGACGCATAGACGCAGAGCCGATAACGCATTAGGTCAAAAAACCTATGTGTTATCGGCTTTTTTATTTAATATTGCGCAAAAGCCGCTGTTCCCTATTATAGAATGGATTGCGGGTAGTGTATTAAAGTCGCCCTTTTTTAAGGATACGGCGGTATCGGGGAGGTATCGCCGTGTCCATTTTTATTTACTGTAACCCGCCTAATGCTTTGCGGTCAAAAAAAGCTATGCTCCGCAAGCGGGATATTCCGGCTATGAATGTGAACTGTCAATACATTTAGCTACTGCTTACATTTCCTTTGCGCCCGTCCGCGTCTTGCGGACGGGCGCATTTTGCTTTTTTCAACTTTTTTCTGAAAAGCGCACTCAAGAGCCATCTCCCGAACGGGTACGGAGCGAAAGGGGCAGAGAGGACAAGCCCTTAACTCCCGTCCTCTACTCCACGCGGGAAGGAGGTGAACTCTATGGAGCTATCTTCTTCCGACAAGGAAAGAATACAACATCAGTACGACGCATTAGCAAAGAAAACTTTGGTCGGCGAAGCGAAAAGCCACCGCCGCACTCTTGCGAAACGCGCAGCACGCGAAGTTACTTTTTCGGATTTGAGCGAAAGCGAACTCGCGCAGCTTTTCACAACGGACGAATACGAAAGCGATTATTTCCGTTTTCAAGTGTCCGGCTTTGATGTACTCGTCAAAAATGAACTGCTTGCCGAAGCCCTTAACGCTTTGCCCGAAAGGAAACGCGACATTATCCTTTTGTCCTACTTCTTGGATATGAGCGACGCGGAAATTGGCGAACTGCTGAATGTTGTACGCACGACGGTTTTCCGGCACAGGAAATCCGCGCTTGCGAAAATCAAACAGTATTTGGAGGGAAAAGCAGATGATGAATACCGTTAGGAAGTCTGAAAATCTGTTGCCGTTCCCTGTCATTTCCGCAGCGGCAAACGGCGACACAACCGCCATGTGCGCGATCTTGAAGCACTACGAGGGTTACATAGCGAAACTTTGTACCCGCACGCTGAAAGACGACGCGGGCAATACCTATTCCTATGTGGACGAGGAAATGCGTAACAGGCTGCAAGTGCGCCTTATTACCCGCACCCTTGCTTTTCATGTAGGATAATCTTTTAGCCCATGCGGGGAGCGTGTCCCCTTTCCACGCTTCCCGTTATGGGCTATTTGTCGTTCCGCAAAAGCATATCCGCTGTTGATGTGCTTTTGCAGGCCGACAAAGCCTATTGTTCTTTGACAAAGAAAGCGGCCTTTGGTGCGCAGCATAACAGGCAAACGGGTACATTCCGTCTGTACCGAGCCAGTCGGCGGGTACGCCATGACAGCTTTTCCCCATAGGGGAAAAGCCGAGCGAGAACTACCGCGCCGTAAAACAGGTTTAGCAGCTTGTGGGCGACGACATACAAGGCGGCACAATGATACTCCCGCGTTGAACACCCTCAAAGTATTGCGCGGCGCACCCATAAGCATGGGCCGGGGTGAAACTCCCGTGAGGTTGCAGCTAACAACCGCCCGTTTTTGCCTTTTGACGAATATAGTTTATCCATACAGGAAAAGGAGGTTTTTCTAATGGATAAAAAACAGACAATTACAACCGAACGCAAAATAGGGAAAATCACCTATCTTGTTCAAGCGTTGCCGAGTGAAAAGGCAACCGATACAATCCATAAAAAGATTGAGAAACTCATTGTAAAGGATTTGCAGAAAAAGCCCGGAAATCCGGGATTTTTAGCGTCCGAGTAGTGCATTAGGCGGCGGGATATGGTATAATGATAGCAACACATTATACCTGTTTATTAGGCTGTCGGAAAGGAGGACTAATGTTACAGTCGAATAAA
>CALYOC010000181.1 GCA_945227095.1 uncultured Clostridia bacterium | reverse complement strand
GACAGAAGGTTGGCAAGGTACATCGGGTCGGCCTGCAAAAGCGCCTCGTTATCAAAGACGGTCGAAGGCACAAAAATGCGTGAGCGAGTGAGCTTTTTCACCGAGCCGTCGGGTAAGACCACCGAATAATCGTCGGTAATCGGAGTCATAGGTTCCGCCGCCGTGATAAACCTCTGCTTAACCCAGCCGTGCCCGATTCCTCCGGGGTTGGTGGTAGCGCGGATATATACCCTCGTTTTTTCATCGCTGAGCGGACTGTTGCTCGGTCGATTTCGGGAGAACATATAGCTGTACTCCTCCCAGGTGAAATGCGTCAGCTCATCAAAACCGATAAAGTCATACCGCTTTCCCTGATAATTCGTTCTGTCCTTCGTGTACTGCATAGCACCGAAGTAAATCTTCGCGCCCGACGGAAAAATCCAGCAATGCTTCTGCTCGTTATACACCGCACCGGGAAAAGCCGGGCGATATATGTCAGCCGAGCGGTCAACAAGCTCCGAGAGTTGCGGATATGTCTTTCTGAAAATTATCGCCCTGTAATGCGGTATGTGCACCTGGCGCAGTGCCTCGGTGAGCAGCGCGTCGCTCTTTCCCCCGCCCGCCGCTCCGCCGTACAGCGCTTCGTACTCCGGTCGCGCCATAAACTGCGCCTGCTTCGCCTGCGGCTTCCAGATAACTCTGTCCTGCGTCACTTCTCCGAAACCTCCGGTATAAGAATTACTCCTGTTTGAGCGCCCGATTTGCCCTCGTCCTCAATTTCAAAAAGAGTTCTTTTTATATCCGCCGTCTCTTTTAAAATGCCGACAATATTTTTTAGTGCTTTATCGTCCGCCTTCTTAAAAACCGCTTCCTTACAGACGGTGTTTCCCCCCTGCTTCTCGTTGACAATATATCGGTTAAACTGCTTCGAGTCGCTGAGAATTTCATCAAGCCTTTTTTCCAGCAGTTCGCAGGAATGGCGCAGGGTTTTAAGCTTGTCCTCGTTCTTAATACATATCACTCCCTAATATTTGTTCCCAAATTATACCAGCAGATAAAATTAAAAATGACCAACATACAGTTATAATAAATCGACGAGCAGATAAGTAATTACTAACACATCAGCCGTGATATTGTCCCCGCGCCGTTTCGCAGGCAAAGGAAAGGCTCCCCTTTTAATATGGTAAAGGGGAGCCTGCGTAAGCGGGGTTTACAGTACCTAACAACTGCAGTCGGCAGTTACAGAGGAAAAAGCTTTTTACAAAAAAAGGACGCTCGGTTAAAAAACCGAGCGTCCTTGGACGAATATATTAAATTACTTCTTACAAGCCTTAAATCAACCGAGCGGATATGTTTCGGGGTCGAGGAAATGAAGAATCTTCTTATAAACAGAATTCTTAATAGCGGTTGACTCGCTTGTGTTCTCGGGGTCCCAAATCCTCTGCGCGACATACTGAACAGTTCTTGAAGAATAAGACTTGTCATAAACGGTGTACTGTCTGCCGTTGTAGGTGTACTTAATGTACGCTCTGGCGGCATAGTGCTTAGTCCAGTTTGCATTTCTGACATTGATTATAAGGTTAAAGGTATAAACTGTATTTGCACCCGATGTGTGAGTTGTGTATCCGTTACCCTCTGTACCGTTCTGCATTACAGATTGCTGATAAATGTTGTACTGTGTGCCGACATTATCAAGCGTAAAGTTTTCAATTCCGTAAGCGGTGTTATCGTCACTCGCGGGCTCTGAGCCGCCGTTGAGGAATCTTGTCTGGGTGTAAAGATAACCGAAGTCATCAATCTGCGCACCCGCGGGAATTTGAAGTGAAGCGGTAAATCTTGTAGCCTGCGAGGTTTGTTGAGCCATATCCGCCTTCAAGCACCTCAAGGCAACGCCCCTTGTCGAGTAATTGTATTCAGCAACGGAGAAAGTGTTGAATGACGGAGCGGGAACAGTTGCCGAGGCAATGTTGCTCTCGCTTGCAACATCTCCGGGGTTGCCCTCTGCGTCACAGACAAACTTGATGTCGCAGCCGTCACACTTATAATAATTCTTTCCGTCAACGCCGTCGGCGGGCTCTGTGTTTACAAGAACCTTGTTGTGCGCTCCGGAGGTGTATGACATTGTGTAAGTGCTGTCGGCACGGATTCCCGTCGCGGAATCGGGAAGATTGCTGTACTTTCCGTCGGTGTAGTGCGTTGTGCTTGTGTGATAAGCGGTTACGGCACTTGCCGCCGTCGGAACGGTGGGCACTACGCCGAAATATGTGGAAGTGCCTGTAACAGTATTTTCTGTTCCGGTTGTTCCGGCTTCATTGGTAGTGTAATACTTAAAGGTCGGAACATACATCGCGTCATAAAGGGTGAAGGTCGCAGTCTTCGTCATAGCCTTCGAGCCGCTCCAGGAACAAGTTGCAGTAATAGTCTGCGAGTTTGTTGAACCCTTTACATTTGCCGCATACGGTGCGGAAACGGTATCGCTACCGTTGTGGTTATTAGTAATGCTGACCGCGTTGGAGCCGTTGACCTGGTTGGACGCCTGGTTAGAGGCTACGGAGACATTACAAAGGCTTGAAGCCATTGTCACGCCGTACTGGTCGGTTGCGCCGTAGGACAAGGTCTTTGTAACAGCGGAATCCGAGCTTGTCTTCGGACAGTTAACCGAACCGTAATTGAAGCTCGCGGTCATATTTGACGCGTAGGGCTTCGTCCAGTTTTTTGTAGTAGTTGAAGCATTGGTTGATTTCGATGATCCAAAATAATCGGCTTTATGGGTATAGTCCCAATCAACAGAAGCAGCATAAGGGTTATTGATTGAACCCGCCTGTACCTGTCCTTCCCAAATAGTAGTGAGATTAGATGACGAGGAACCGACTTCAAGCTTCGTTATCTTATACTGAACAGTATCGGAGAAGCTGACGGTG
>CALYOC010000180.1 GCA_945227095.1 uncultured Clostridia bacterium | reverse complement strand
CGGTGCCGGTGAACCCGACTGCGTTATCAATGTAGGTGTTTCGGGCCCCGGCGTTGTCAGGGCGGCTATTGCAAAGGCACCCGATGACGCGGATTTGACCGAAATCGCAGACATCATTAAAAAGACAGCCTTCAAAATCACAAGAATGGGACAACTCGTCGTCTCCGAGGCTTCAAAAAGGCTCGGTGTTATGCCCGGAATAATCGACCTCTCGCTTGCTCCCACACCGGCGGTAGGCGACTCGGTCGCTCATATATTGGAAGAAATCTGAGTGGAAAGATGCGGTTGTCCCGGAACTACTGCGTGTCTATCCATGCTCAACGCCGCGGTTAAAAAAGGCGGAACGATGGCTTCAAGTCATGTGGGCGGTCTGTCCGGTGCATTTATCCCCGTTTCCGAGGACGCAGGAATGATTGACGCGGCGCGCAGCGGCTCACTGAAAATTGAAAAACTCGAAGCAATGACGGCAGTATGCTCGGTCGGATTGGATATGATAATTATTCCCGGAGACACAACTGCCGAAACAATCTCGGCGATAATTGCCGACGAAGCCGCAATAGGTATGGTGAACAGTAAAACAACCGCCGTACGCGTAATACCGGCTATCGGCAAGGATATCGGAGATGAACTGAACTTCGGCGGACTTCTCGGCGCAGGTCCGGTAATGAGCGTCAATAAATTCTCCCCGAAGAAATTTATCGACCGCGGCGGCAGAATCCCCGCTCCTATGCAAGCGCTCAAAAACTAATCACAAATAAATCCCCTGTGGTTTACAAAAAGTTAAACCACAGGGGATTTTATTATACAGTTATCACATCACGCCTGCCGCTATGGCAAGGCTTTCAAATTCATCATAATCAGTGGCAAAAACATATTTGCTGCCACCGGTTTTGTCGGAAACAGAGAAGAAATAATAGTAATTGCTTTTAGAGGGAGATAAAGCGGCATTTACAGTCTTTTCGCCGGGACAATTGATAGCTCCGGTGGGAAGTCCTTTGCAGGAATAAGTTGTATAACCCTTCCAGATTGACTTGGAAAAACCCTTCTCCTCCAACAAGTCGGCATAAAAAACAGTTGGGTCGGATTGAAGCATTGTGAACGCGGGAGATTTAATCCTATTCCAAAAGACGCCGGAGACATTTCCCATATCCTCGTCCGAAGCACCGCTCGCCTCCGCTTCAATAATAGAGCCCATTGTTATTGCTTCATCAAGCGTTATACCAAGCCTTTTACACTTTTCCTCCCATCCGTTTGATTGAACGCGATAGGAAAATGCCAAAAGCATATCATCTACGACCTTATGAGCCTCGGTATTCTTCTGCAAATCATATGTCGCCGGAAACAGATAGCCCTCAAGTCGGTATCCCCTGCTTTCAACATTGTCAATTTTCCTTACAAAATCATAATCAAAATCATCTTTATTTTGAGAATTTATAAAGCTCTCGGCGGAGCAGACTCCGTTTTCTTCAAGAGCTTTTGCAATATCCACTACCCTTTTCCCCTCGGGTATGCAAACCTTTACAAGACTTCTGTCAACCGTAGGATTTTTAAACGCGGTAACCATTTGCTCATAGCTCATATTGGTATTTAATGTAAAAATTCCCAATGAATACTCAAAATCGGGATAATTCTTTCTCAACCAGCGGCTGAAATACTTACCGCTCTTAACCACTCCCGATTTTTCCAAATCGGAGGCGACGGAGTCGGAGGTGTAATTCAGCACCACCTCATAGCTTATCTCTTTGTTCTGCTGCGAAACACCGTTTTTATCATTGACATATGGTTTGCTGATTATGACGGCTGCCAAAACGACAGCGAGCAAAGCGATAATTATTATAGTTAAAGATACAATTATTTTTCTTTTTTTCATATTTTCACCCTTGACTCTCTCTAATAGCGGTACATCTTATCTTATCCAACATTATACCACGATAAATATTATTTGTAAATTTTTCAAAAATTTCATCGAACAAAATTTATTGTTTTAATAAATGATATATGTTAAAATAATACTTAATCAAACTATAATTTTAAATGGTGATTTTATGTCTAATAACAGTAAAACAAAAAATTTTGAAGAAATAATAGTAACTCTTGAGGACATTGATGTCTCCGACGAGGAATTGGGCGTTGAGGCAGGCACAAAGCATGCAAAAAAGAAAAACTGCATTAACGGTAAAGCGCTGACAAAAATAAGCGACATTTTCAAATTTGAAAAAGCAAAAATCGCGCTTGCCGTATTATGTATTCTTGCGGTTGGCGCGGCGCTCACCATATCAATTATCACTGTCACCCAAAATCAATCCGAAAACCAAGAAAACGCGCAGGCTGTCAAGGTGACAAGGAGCAAGGACTACGACGGCATCAATACAATGGACGATGCGCAAAGCAAGCTCTATGATTACGACAAGAGCGAAAAGGACGGCTATATCACCTACAAAAAGGACAATATTATAATAGAAATAAAATGCGACGAAAACTCAAACATAATTTACAGACGATATGAAAACAGGCTCACCTCATCACAAAAAGCCGGTGTAAAAGGCTTTGACGACTCGATGATTGAAATCGGTATGAGTATGGAAAAGGTTCTCAAGGTTATGGGAAACAACAACTATATCTACAACCTTTCGACCAAGGACGAGGACGGCAGACAGCTCGACATCTACTACTACGGCTGGGACGGACAGGAGCCGCTTTTAAAACTGACATTTATCGACGGAACACTCGACAGATATATGATTAACAGCAAGTCTATGGAGGGAGATATAAGCATATATGACTTCGAGAATGAATAAGTATAATGCTTCCCTTCTTGAGCTTGCCGACGAACAATACAAGTGCTTTCACAGTAAAATCTGCCATGATATACCCGCAGACAGAATAATCGGAGTGCAAATACCGAAAATAAGATACCT
>CALYOC010000179.1 GCA_945227095.1 uncultured Clostridia bacterium | reverse complement strand
TCGGGTTCGACTCCCCTCACCTTAAGGTGAGGAGAGTCGAACACAATATGCCGAATACTGATAAGGCAGTATTTCTTTAAAATATGGACTTTCGGTGCAATAATGCGTTAAATCCCCCGCGATATGCTAAAAGCATTATCGGGGGGATTTTTATAAGAAATTATATTTTAAAGTGCTTTGCAGTTTCGTAAGAGGGGAATTTTCCGCATTGAAGCTACAAAATGAAGCAATCCTGTCCCTTGCGGGGCTTTTGGAAATAATACGGGGTATTATCACCGTTACCCTGAGAAGCAAATACTTCCTTTTCGGTGCTCGGCATTTAGGTGGTTTTTGCATATCAAAGAATAAAAAACCGCACACAATATTGATTGTGTGCGGTAAATTAAACTCTATAAGTTATTTTATCATACTTGTTCCGGTCATTTCGTCGGGCTGTTCCATGCCGAGTATTTGAAGCATTGTGGGAGCGATGTCACAAAGTCTGCCGCCCTCCCGAAGCTCGCAGGGGTATCCTACCACAATAAATGGTACAACATTTGTTGTGTGAGCGGTGAAAGGTGAGCCGTCGGACTCTTTCATCTTATCGGCATTTCCGTGGTCAGCGGTGATAATGAGCTGACCGCCCATTTTCATAACAGAGTTATAAACCATACCTACACCTTCGTCAACTGCCTCGACTGCTTTTACAGCCGCATCAAATACGCCTGTGTGACCGACCATATCGCAGTTTGCGAAGTTTAAGATAATAACATCATATTCTCCGCTCTCGATGGCATCCGATACTGCGACTGCAACCTTCGGCTCGCTCATTTCAGGCTGCAGGTCATATGTTGCAACTTTCGGGGAGGGGATAAGTGTTCTTTCCTCGCCCGGGTAGATTTTTTCCGTTCCGCCGTTGAAGAAGAAGGTTACATGAGCGTATTTTTCAGTCTCGGCTATTCTAAGTTGAGTTTTTCCGTTGGCTGAAAGGTATTCGCCCAAGGTGTTTTTTAAACTTTGAGGCTTGAAGGCGACCTCAACATTGGGCATTGTGGCGTCATATTGTGTAAAGCATACAAACTTTACAGGGAAATACTTTCTCTTGAATCCCTTGAAGTTTTTGTCAACGAATGTTCTCGTTATCTGACGCGCTCTGTCAGGTCTGAAGTTGAAGAATATGATACTGTCATTTTCCTTGACCTGAGCATCTTTAAGGCATACCGTGGGAAGAATGAACTCGTCTGTGAGATTTTTTCCGTCCTTGTCAACCGTTTCGTAGGACTTTTTAATTGCGTCAATCGGGTCGGGGTTGAATTCGCCCTCGCCCTTTGCGATTGCGTTATATGCCTTCTCGACTCTGTTCCAGTTCTGGTCTCTGTCCATAGCGTAGTAACGGCCCATAACCGTGGCAACCTCTCCTACGCCGATTTCCTTTGTCTTTTCAATGAGCTCGGCTACAAAATCAACACCGGAGGTCGGCGGAACATCTCTGCCGTCCATAAAGCAGTGAATGTAAACCTTTGAAAGTCCCATTTTCTTTGCCATTTCAAGCAATCCGTAAAGATGTGAGTTGTGGCTGTGAACACCGCCGTCGCTCATAAGTCCGAACAGGTGGAGTGCGCCGGAGTTGTCCTTAACACTTTGCATAGCGTCCTTCAACGCCTCGTTCTCAAAGAATTCGCCGTCCTGAATAGCCTTTGTTATTCTGGTGAGTTCTTGGTAAACTACGCGTCCTGCGCCCATATTTGTATGTCCGACTTCACTGTTGCCCATTTGACCGTCGGGGAGTCCGACATCCATACCGCTGGCACCGATATGAGTCATAGGATATTTTTCACAAATCATATCCAAATTGGGTGTATTTGCCGCGGCAATCGCGTTGCCGTAGTTGTCCGGATTAAAACCGAAACCGTCCATTATACATAAAACAAGTGGCTTTTTCATAATATCTCCTTAATTGCAGCCGTGCGAGGTGTTTTATCGGTGAAGGCTGCAAATTACCCTGCGTAAAGCAGGGTAATTGTTAGACTTTGTTTAGCCGTTTGAGGCCGCTTTTACGATAGCGGAGAATTTCTCTGCTACGAGGGAAGCTCCGCCGATAAGTCCGCCGTCAACATCTTCTTTAGAAACGAGTTCATCGGCATTTTTATCATTCATAGAACCGCCGTATTGAATTGTAATTGCCTGAGCGGCTTCTTCGTCATAGAGGTCGGCGATAACTGTTCTGATGTAGTGGTTAACCTCCTGCGCCTGGTCGGGAGTAGCGGTTTTACCTGTACCGATAGCCCAAACCGGCTCGTAAGCGATGATGACTTTGTCAAGCTCCTCTTTGCTTACGCCGCCGAGAGCAACCTTTGTCTGCATACCCACGATTTCTTCGGTGATGCCTTGCTCTCTCTGCTCGAGAACCTCGCCTACGCAAAGGATAACGGTGAGACCGCTGTCGATTGCACCGCGAACTCTCTTGTTAACTGTTTCGTCTGTCTCGCCGAAATATGCGCGGCGCTCGCTGTGGCCGATTACTACATAGGGAACACCCATTGAAGCGAGCATATCCGCGCTGACTTCCCCGCTGAAGGCGCCGCTCTTTTCCCAGTAGCAGTTCTCCGCACCTACTTTGATATTGGAGCCTTCGGTGGCTTCGAGAGCGGCTTGAAGGTCAACAAAGGGTACGCAGATTACTACATCACAGTCAGCGTCTGCAACAAGAGGTTTAAGTTCCTCGATAAAAGGTTTTGTCTCGGCAGGAGTTTTATTCATTTTCCAGTTTCCTGCAATAACTGCTTTTCTGAGTGATTTATTCATTGTTATATCTCCTAAAGTATAAATTTAATATCAGTTTTTGTCCGACATAGCGGCAATTCCGGGAAGCTCTTTGCCCTCGAGGAATTCAAGTGAAGCGCCGCCGCCTGTTGAGATGTGGCTCATCTTGTCACCGACGCCGA
>CALYOC010000178.1 GCA_945227095.1 uncultured Clostridia bacterium | reverse complement strand
ATACTGGAAATCACTATCAGTATTGTCAACCTGCTTTGCAAATAGACCGTCTCCATTATATATAGATGTTACATCATTATTAAAACTCGTTGCGTCATCTGCAGTAATCATTCCCACAACATTTGAGAAGTTGGAATACAACGGCCATACCACCGCCGCCATAGTGCCTAATCCGATTACGGCAAAAAAGATTGGCATAAGTATATATGCCAATCTTCTTTTAAAATTTCTGTTTTGAAAACCTAATTGCTTCATAACAAATTATATACTCTATTAAAAAATGTTTATGCCTTTTTCTTAATTACAAAAACTGCACATCCGGCAACTACTACTGCCAAAATACCAAGTCCGACATAGAGAACTGTCATATCGGCAGAACCTGTTACCTTGATTTGTGAGCCTTTATTACCACCCTTTGTAGCCTTCTCAACAATCGGAAGAGCCTCGAAGATAACATTTCCTTCAGCGTCGGTGATGATAACCTTTGTTGTCGCGGAATCCCAAACAAGTGTAAGACCGATAACAGCACAGGCGTCAACACCTGCCTGAAGAACTATTTTCTTAACAGATTTGGGAAGGTTGTTAAGGTCATAAGACTGACCTACGGGAACATAGTCATCGGCGATGTCATAAATCTGTTGGATATATCCATTGATTTCATCAGCCTGTGCCTGAGTTACATCGACACCCTCTTGGTTGAAGTAGTTTTTCATCGTCGCTTGATACTGAGTGAGTGCAACATACTTGTTTGAGCCACCGGCAACCTTATCGATAATCTGTTTCTCGGCAGCATTGATTCCGGAAGCGGCGAAAGCGGGTACAGCCATAACCGCAACCATTGCAACAGAAATAATAATACTGAATATTTTTTTCATAGCATAAACACTCCTATCGGATATTATTAAAACATTATACACTAACTCTAACATATCATTATCAATTTGTCAACACATTTATAATGTTTTGATAAACAATTATTCAAAAAACTTTCGACATTTTAAACGGTCCTTAAAATCAAAATGCTTTTCCAAAAACTTGCTCACCGCACCTATCAAAAATCCGTTTATCGCTGCGCAGATAAGCGTTCCTACGCCTACCCCCTGCACCTGTGAGGTCAAAAAGTAAGTGACAACGCAAAGTACAACGCTCACCGCAAAGCTCGACCAATCGTAAATAAGTTTAACTTTAGTGATATTAAAAGAGAAATTAGAGGAAATCTCTCTGACAAAAAAATCATATGCCTGAGGTGTAAAATATGTGTGAAAAAACAGGGACACGGACACCGCTGTCAACAACTCTCCCACCGCGAAATATAACACCCTAAGCCATATGCTGTCAGTGGGTAAATACCGCATAAACAGGTCGATTCCGTCCAAAATGTTACCGTAAATAAACGCCGTCAAAAAGCTGCACAGATATGTCAACTTAAACTTTCGCAGGACAATACACATCGCGAGAATAAGAAGCGCCTGCAAGCAGTATTCTGCCTGTCCGAAGCTCAAAAACGGCACAATTACAGAGACAAGATACGCCGGTGCGACAACCATTGACATACCGAAATCTGCATACTTCACAAACTCAACCGCGACCGGCATTATCAGCATAGCCGCCAAAAACGACAGTTCGGTATAAAACCTGTGTTTTTTCATAAATCCCCCAATAAATAACCATATTTCAAACAAGATTATATAACAAATAAAACCACCTTGCAAGATATATTTATCAATTATTTATCAATGCCGTTCAGCATGCTATGTAACAAAAAATATATACAAGCATATCATATTTATTGAGTGGGTCAAGCCTGCTCAAAACCAAAACAGATAGGAGTATTATATTGAACGATTATAAGTTATTTGAGAATATATCGGTGCCCGGCAGACCCATCGATGTCAATATACCGCCCAAATTTCCGCCGGTGACCACCGTTACAATGTCCTATACGCCGTTTCAGCAAGATAACACCACTTATCCCCTGGAAACGGCTTTTGCGGCAGGCACAGCGTTCCCCTGTCTTGACAAACCATTCTTGGGAGGTAGCGGCAAATGAACAGAAACGCTTTACTTCGCAGGATTTCTGCACTGTCATTTACCTCTTGGGAGCTTCACCTCTACCTCGACACTCATCCTCAGGACAGAGAAGCAATTGCAAAGGCAGAGGAGATTGACAGAAAGCTCGCAAAATTCAAAGAGGAATTTGAGAAAGAATTTGGCCCACTCTCTATAAAAGATGTCAACGGAAACGGTGACAAATGGCTAAAAGACCCATGGCCGTGGGATTATGATTTCGGAGGTACTGAATAATGTTTACATATCAAAAAAGGCTGCAATTTCCGGTTAAAATTTCCACACCGGACGCACAAGCCGCCAAGGTTGTTCTGACGCAATACGGTGGACCCGACGGCGAATTGGGGGCCTCTCTCCGGTACCTCAGCCAAAGGTACTCTATGCCCTATCCGGAGCTTAAAGGTCTGCTTACGGACATAGGAACCGAAGAACTCGGTCACCTTGAAATGGTCGCCGCCATTGTCCACCAACTGACGCGAAATCTCACCGTTGACGAGATTAAAAAGCAGGGATTTTCAGACTATTTTGTCGATCACACAATAGGCGTTTATCCTCAAAGCGCGGCAGGAACTCCGTTCAGCGCCGCCGCCTTGCAGGTGAAGGGAGACCCGATAACGGATTTGACCGAAAATATGGCGGCAGAGCAGAAGGCGCGCACAACCTACGACAACATTTTAAGACTTGTTGACGACCCGGATGTAAAGGAACCGATAAAATTCCTTCGTGAGCGCGAAATCGTCCATTACCAGCGCTTCGGCGAAGGTCTCAGGCTGTTGACAGACAGGCTTAATTCCGACAACTACTACGCATACAATCCGGGATTTGACAGAAAAAGGAAGAAATAAATCGGTAAGTTATTTAAGTATTCAAAAGCAC
>CALYOC010000177.1 GCA_945227095.1 uncultured Clostridia bacterium | reverse complement strand
TCTGCCGAAAAATACAATGTTCCGCGAAGTGAACGGACATTAAAAATCGGCGCAGTTTTTACACCTGCCGATTCTTGTGCAGAAATATCATACACAAGCTCCGACAGCGCGGTTGCCACAGTGAGCGAAGACAGCAATTCGCACGGCGTGGTGCTCAACATAATAAGCGCAGGCTTTGTTACGATAACCGCCCAAGCACAAATCGGCGGCCGCACAATATCAAAAAGCCTTGACTTTCACATCACCGAGCCCGCCGTAAAAAGCGCCGAAACGGATAACTCAAGCCCCTCATTGTACGAGGCGGTGTCCCTGAGTGTGCTCACTTCAAGTGACGCAGACGGTCTGCTTGTCTGCGGGGATAACTCGAAAAATCCCATAAAATACTCCGAATACTTTGACTATAAGGATACCCCCTCGGGCAGAAGTTGGAATATACGCTATTTCTTAACCGATGAGACGGACTTTATAAGAATTTACGCAAGCGACAGCCACGGCACATCCTCCGAGTGTTTCAAAATTCCCGTAAACCTCAACAAATCAGCCTCACGGCTCGCCGTAAATCCGCCCGAGGTCACATGCTCCGCCTCAAGTCAATTCAATATAAGCGCTTATAATCTGCCCTCAAACGACGAGGCGGTATGCTTTTACTCGTCCTCAGACGAAAGTATAGCCTCTGTCAGCGCGGACGGCTTGGTCGATATTGTAAATATAGGTACCTGCATCATATACGCCGAGGACGAGAGCGGCAATATTGCTGAATGTAAAATAAACGCATACCGTAATATTGATAAAATAGTTTCAAATAACACGAATATATCCTTAAAAACAGGTGCCTCACTTCCTCTCGATGTTAAAACCGAGCCCGAGGCGGTAACGGAAAATATTGTTTACCAAAGCGAAAACGAAAACATAGCAAGGGTTGACTCAAACGGAGTTGTCAGCGCCGTATCCGCCGGTGTGACTCACATTACGGCTCTCTCACAGAGCAAGCGCGCACAGCTTAAATACGAAATCACGGTTTTACCCGACGAGGTTAAATTACAAAGTATCAAATTTGAGCACGAGAGTTACAATATCTGCGTAGGCGAAACATTTTCACCGACAATAAAACTCACACCGCAAAATTCCAACGAAAAAATACTTTTTGAAACGAGCAATCAAAATATACTAAAGCCCATCGGTGACGGAAACTACGAGGCTT
The DNA here is from genome assembly GCA_945227095.1 of uncultured Clostridia bacterium. Classification (GTDB taxonomy): domain Bacteria; phylum Bacillota; class Clostridia; order Oscillospirales; family Acutalibacteraceae; genus CALYOC01. Next base: position 1,752 of record CALYOC010000177.1, on the reverse strand, counting down.
TGAGCTCGGGTGTGGTAACAATCACAGCTTACACGCAAAGCGGATTGTCGGCTTCCGCCGAGGTCAATGTCACCTACAATCCGACATTTTCACTTGTTAACCGATATATCAGCGTTTCAAAGGGCAGCGGAGTTATCATAAGAACCTCGCTTTCGGAAAAAGACTATTATGAAAAAATCTCATGGTATTCCTCGTCACCCTCTGTTGCGCGCGTTACCTCTAACGGAATCGCATACGGAATAAATCCCGGAGAATGTGATATTTACGCATGCAACAGTACGGGAATACTTCTCATTTGTCATATAACGGTAGAGTCCGTGCCCATCACCTCATTTACACTTAATTCATACGAAATCTCTCTCGCCTGCGGACAATCATACATATCACTTTCTGAGCTTAATCCGCAGTACGCAACTCAATCGCTCAAATGGACCTGCTCTGACACCGCCACCGCAATAGTCAACTCCTACGGAAGAATAACGGCTGTGTCCGCCGGCACCTGCACGGTCACTGCCGAAGCGCCAAACGGCTTTTCAAAATCAATTGAGGTCACCGTCACGCCAAAACCTGTAAAAATCAGCGGAAAAATTAAAGCCGATTACCCGCGCGCCGCTACGGTGACGCTGAACGGCTCTTCCGGAGAAAAGTATGTGCTCAACCTGACCGAAGACGAGAGCGAGTTTACCTTCTGCGACATTCCCTGTGGCAAATACAGTTTGAATGTTAAAATGCAATGTCACACACAAGCCGCGATTAAAGACATAGATATTTCCGAGGACACCGAAATAGGCGGAATAACGCTGTACTGCGGAGACGTCAACGCCGACGGCTCGATAACCTCTGCGGACACGGCCTGTATTCTCTCGGAAAAGAATTACTTGAAATCCGTAAGCGAATGCGACGAGCCCCTGTGTGATATAAACTCGGACGGAATTGTAAGCTCCGCAGATGTTGCGATAGTTATTAACAACATAAATTATTTAAACGTAAACGAACAATACATATGGTAGGGTAACGGTAATAATCCGAACCACGGTTTAGCGTGGCAGATTTGCCCTTACTCTTCGTTAAAATACTCGGCATACGGCAAGTATGCCTGTGTTTTGTGCCTCGATTAAGACCAAATCTTAACACGATAAACTGCAAAGCATCAAAAATGCTTGGAGTAAAGATGAGATTTGATGTCTTGAGATGGCAGCCTTGCTGACGCAAGGCAACAGCGAAAGCGACAAATATCGCTTTAATACTGCATTTTTGACGGGTTCGGATTATTTCCGTTACCCTAGGCAATAAAGAGTAATCCGATGAGTCTCTGAGCCCGCAAACAAAAATCTTTGCGAGGAAGTCTTCATATGCGAGATGATTAAAACGCTCTAAGCGGCACAAAAACACAAATTCCTTCTCTTTTCACATATAAAGGTAAAAAACAGAGAAAAATATACGAGTGTTTTCATAAGCACTATGTAAAGCATATACGCTTTACACCGCATATTCGTTTATATATTGCGGCTTTTAGAGTTTTCAGACGGCGTGTTTTATAAAAAACCAAATAGGTGATAAATGAATCAACACCTGAAGATTTGTCTTATAAAGTCCTAATTCTCTCACAAATATGCAAAAACAGAAAACATTTAAGGCAAAAGAAAAACGCACTCAGAGTTTGCTGAGTGCGTTTTCTATGTACTGCAAATTGTATTTTATATTACTCGCTTAAATACTCATCAATCGCGGCTGCGGCGCTCTTGCCCGCGC
>CALYOC010000176.1 GCA_945227095.1 uncultured Clostridia bacterium | reverse complement strand
GCGCGACGATCGAGAAGATCGGCAGTTTAGGCGAGCAGAGGATAGTTTATGTGTCCTGCAACCCCGCCACATTGGCAAGGGACCTTGCCGCGTTTTCAAAACTCGGTTACAAAGCCGCCCTCGCCCAACCCGTCGATATGTTCCCCCGCACAACTCACGTTGAGAGCGTGGTTCTGTTGACTAAAGTACATAACTAAAAACTAATATTGTAGAGAAAAGATATGTTAAGCAGATTGCCTGACCGAATGTGAATCAGTCTGCCCAGAATCCGATTACATATCTGAATCCACGGTAGAGAGAAAAAATTCCTATTTTTAGAATTAGACAAATTTGAATTTGTAGAGTACCTATATTACAGAATAACTGATTATTAGACAGATGAACTACAGGGAAGGAGATTCGAGAAAAATATGAGCAAAGAGATAAAATGGGCTGTACTGGGAACAGGTGTAATTGCAAATGAAATGGCTGCAGGTCTTCAGAAAATGGGTAAATCTCTTTATGCAGTAGGAAATCGAACCTATGATAAAGCGGTTGCTTTTGCAGAAAAGTATGGTATCGAAAAAGTCTATCCGTCAATCGATGAAATGTTTGCCGATGAAGATGTGGATATTATCTACATAACGACTCCTCATAATACCCATTATGGTTTTATGAAGAAAGCTTTGGAAAATGGTAAACACATCCTGGTTGAAAAATCTATCACTTTGAATTCTTCAGAACTATGCGAAATGATCAGCCTGGCAAATGAAAGAGGCCTTATACTTGCAGAAGCAATGACAATCTGGCACATGCCGATATACAAGGAATTGTGGAAGATCATAGAAAATGGAGAGCTTGGAAAAGTTCAGATGATAACGGTGAACTTTGGAAGCTTCAAAGATTATGATATGAAGAACAGGTTTTTTAATCGAAAATTGGCAGGTGGAGCAATGCTTGATATTGGAGTATATGCCCTAAGCATTGTCCGTAGCTTCATGGAAGAAAAACCCGAAAATCTGATGAGCCAGTGGAAGAGTGCACCGACCGGAGTTGATGAGCAGGCGACTATTCTATTACAAAATGATAAGGAGCAGATGGCAACTGTAGCTCTTACCATGCACTCAAAGCAACCTAAACGGGTAATGATAAGTTGTGAAAAGAGCTATATAGAGATAATGGAGTTTCCACGTGCTGATAAAGCGATTATTACAGAAGCCTTAACCGGCGAAAAAAGGGAAATATCAGCAGGGAATACGGCAGATGCTTTGTACTATGAGCTTACAGATATGGAAACAGCAATTAATAGCGGAGATGCTTCTGTTATGAAACTACAGTATTCGATTGATGTAATGGATATTATGACAAGGCTTAGAAATGAATGGGGATTGAAATATCCTGAGGAAGAGTAAATCGGAAGTTAAATGAACAATTCCAGTTTGTCGAAACGATGTTAGACAATGAAATTGAAATTTAGGCAATAGGCATTTACCCTATTTGCCTATACGAGCAATAGGGCAATTTAACATTTGTATCGGTTCGACATACCCATTTTAAGGCGAAAATAGGTGTTCCACGATTTTCCCGTGCAGTAGGGGTTGGTAGCGTTACTCGTTGGAGAACCGAGCCACATTGAGACGGTTGTGTTGTTAAATAAGGAAAATAATTAAAAAGGAGATACCCTTTTGGAGCAAAGAGACAATTCACGCGAAAAGCTGACCTTAACCTGTTGCTTTTTAAGCTTTTTTATTCAGGCGATTGTGATAAATTTCACGCCGCTGCTTTTTACAACATTTATAAAGGATTTTTCCGTATCGTTAGATAAAATAACACTAATCACTACGGCGAATTTCGCCGTTCAGCTCGCGACAGACGCATTGAGTGCCAAATATGTTGACAAGCTCGGCTACAAAAAGAGCATGATTTTTGCACATATGTGCTGCTTTTTCGGAATTATCGGACTCGCATTTTTGCCGTTCCGGTTCAAAAGCGCATATCTCGGAATATTTCTTTCAACAATTATATACGCGGTGGGAGGAGGACTTATCGAGGTTCTGACAAATCCGATAGTTGACTCCGTTGCAGATGAGAACAAGGCGGGTACTATGAGCCTGCTTCATTCGTTTTTCTGCTGGGGACATATGTTCACGGTGCTTTTAAGCGCGGCGTTTTTCGCCGCCTTCGGAATGAAAAATTGGCGAATTCTTGCCGTGCTTTGGGCGGCTGTCCCGCTGATAAACGGAATACTCTTTATCTTCGCTCCGATAAAAGCCGAATCTCAGCACGCGAAAAAAACCTCTGTGAAAAATCTCATTAAAAACAAATCGTTTTTAATAATGTTACTGCTGATGATTTGCGCCGGAGCCTCCGAGCAGGGAATGAGTCAATGGGCAAGCGCATATGCGCAATCGGGCTTGGGTATATCAAAGGCCGCGGCGGATTTGGCAGGTCCGTGCGCTTTCGCATTGATGATGGGCGCGTCGAGGACGGCTTACGCAAAGTTCTCCCGCAAAGTGAATATGATAAAAGTGATGAGTGCGAGCGCAATTTTGTGCGCGCTGTGCTATATTGCCGCCGCCGCTTCACCGATTTCACTGCCGAAATTTTTGAGCATGGCTCTGTGCGGGCTGTCGGTTGGCGTCATGTGGCCGGGAACAATAAGCCTTGCCGCCGAGGATTTGTCCGACTCCGGCACAAAGATGTTTGCCCTGCTCGCTCTCGCAGGTGACATAGGCTGTACACTGGGGCCGACCTCGGTCGGATTTGTTTCAAGTATAGCCGGCGGCGAGCTGAAAAACGGAATGTGGGCAGGACTCGTCTTTCCCGTGATTCTCCTTGTGTGCCTTGTCATTTATAAAGGTATGAAAAGAGAAAAGAGATAACTTAAAAACCCCTGTTCGCTTGAACAGGGGTTTGTTTTATTAAGGTGAGGAGAGTTCGTAAATAATGTTTGCACTGGCCGCAAGCGGCGCGGTC
>CALYOC010000175.1 GCA_945227095.1 uncultured Clostridia bacterium | reverse complement strand
ATACACCGTAATATCAAATTTTCGGCATATTGTGTTCAACTCTCCTCACCTTAAAATTTACAGTCGATTTTTCTAAAACTGTACCTTTTCACAAAAATACATTAAAACCACCGAAAACGCCTGCGCATTTTCGGTGGTTTTTCGTTTGAGTATCTTAAAATTATCCTTTAAATTTCTTTACAGGCAAACGACATTCTAATTAAAATCGCTAACACATCGGACGCTTTTAAATACTCATAAATTTGCCGAATAAACTAATGTCCTGATTTTAAACTTGGTAATTCAGAAGTTAATCCACATATTCAACAGAATCCTCAGGATTCTCAAGTTCCCACAAATAGCCTTCGTAATTATAAAAATATCCGTTTTCATACGGCTTGTCGCCGTGCAAGGCATAATGTGATTTATAATTATACTTTTTCTCCAGGCGTTTGAAGGTCTCTGTTATACTGCTCTTTGAATAATTGTAGGCAAAGACAGATTTGACTTCATCCCGATTATGCTTTTCGTAATAATCCTCAAACCACCTATCATAAAGCCATGTCTGTATCGGTCCGCGGAGCTTTTCACCATCTGTTTCAACAAGCTCGACAACATACGGTATCGCGCTGTCGTCAAGATCCATTGCGTAATATCCGTCCATATTAAAGACAATACGGGTTTCGGTTACATAGTTATTATACTTTGCACAGACGCGGCTGATGTCGGCATATCCCACGGCGATTACAACAGCACACACAAACACCGCCAAAAGAGCGGCAAACGGAAATTTCTTAAAGATAATCTTCAATATCAGCAGTACAAATGTGATGATAAGAATTATCATAAACACACTTGTGAGCAGCCTTTTATAAGTGAATCCGTATCTGTTAATATACATCCACATCTTTGAAAGAGCGGTTGATATAAACACAACGGAAAACAGCGATATAAATATAAGCAACGCCTTAGAAAACCTATTTAACAGCTTATTATCCGTTCTTTTGAGCAAAAGCATTGAGAGATAGACTATCCCCGCATTTATCACCGATACGGCGCACATCTCGAAAAATCCCCTGCGCGCATACTGACTGACAGAATATCCATTGGGCAAAAATCCGGAAAACGCACTGAAGAAATACGCCGTTTGTGAAAACAGATAGATAATGTAAATGACGCTCACAACGCACAAAATTGTATTTCCGATAATCGGCTGCAATTTTTGTACCTTTGTGGAATCCTTTATCACCATAGCCTTATCATTTTTGACCAAATCATACCTGAGCGCAAAAAGCTGAGTGAAAACAAACGGAAATGCCGCTATTCCCAAAACAAGCTTTAAAAATGTCAAGCCGATATTTTTAAAAACAAATGTGACCAAGCCTTCAAACGCCGCGTCGGACGATACCAAAAGCACGGTTACAACCGCCGCAATCGGTACGGAAATGAGAATTCCCAACAGGATATAAAGCGCCTTTTTATTCTTCCCTTTTCGCGAAAAAAGGCTTCTTGCCGTCAGCGGGAGATACCTGAACGGAATGTAAAAGACAAATTTTATCGCGTCAATCAGCGACAGATACGAGCCGCCGCTATATATATTTGCCGCGCGCAGTGACAACAGGTACATCGAATTTAAAAATACAATCAGCACCAACAATATCATATTTATCAAAATATCGGTAAAAAATGTAAATACACCTGCCGCTGACAATGCCAGCACACCGCAGGTTATTCCGTACACGGAAAAGTTTACATCGCCCTTTTTGACGGAATATACGGTAGAAATAATAAAGTACAGTACATATGATACCGTAAAGCCAAGCTTGAAAAATCCGCTAAAAAGCGCCGTACTGACAAAGAAAACGCTGAAAACCAACACTACCGCGGCAAAAAAGAAATCAATTCCGGACACCGGAAGGGGCTGCGGCTTAATTTTCTTCGGCACGGGAATATATGCACCCGTATTATTCACAGGCGGATAATTGAACGAAGCACCGGAATTACTTGCATTACTCAAAATGAACACGACCTTTCAATCAATCTTGTTTATATTCTAAAATATCGGAGGGCTGACAATCCAACACTCTGCATATTTCATTGAGCGTTGAAAAGCGCACCGCCTTCGCTTTCCCTGTTTTAAGTATAGAGAGATTTGCCTGAGTTATCCCTATTTTCTGCGCCAATTCACCCGAAGTCATCTTGCGCTTGGCGAGCATAACATCTAAATTTACTACTATCATCTTATACCACCGTTACACCTTCATATCATTCTCATTTTTAACTTCTACCGCCGCCTGCATAACATTCTTTAAGACGCGCATAATTGCCGCCATAAACAAAGACGCACCGCCGATTATTAAAAACGGAAGGTAAAAGAATCCGGCGACAAAGCACACAATGCCAACATAGATGAAGCACCATGAAAAGGCTCTGATTACATTGACATTTGACTCGACAAAGACTTCTTCCCGCCTAATATTTTTTAACAACTTTAAAATCAGAGCCAGCGCGATAAAGCCAATCGGAACACACAGATAAAACGGTATTAAAATAACTATTAAATTCATATTCCTTCCCTGAAGGTTAAAATACCACTGCAAAAGCCAATATGAGCCTATTGTCGCCGCTAAAAGCACCGCAGCTAAAACATATGTGAACACCTGCGTTAGAACAATACTGTTTTTACTTTTCCACATAAATGTACCTCCAAAATCTATTCACAATGCTAAAATAGCATACTTTTTATCGTTTGTCAATAAAAATTTATCATTTTTCAAAAAAATAATAAGCGGTGTCGAAAACGACACCGCTCATTAAAAAACAATTATTATTTACATTTTACGCTTTTGGCAGCTGACCAAGCCGAGAAGACATTTGTCGAGCCGACGGATTTATAAGTCCTGACTCTGAAATAGTATTTCTTTCCTGAAGCGAGTTTCTTGACATTATACAAATCGGTTTTATTAGAACTGATTGTAAGT
>CALYOC010000174.1 GCA_945227095.1 uncultured Clostridia bacterium | reverse complement strand
GCCAATGTTTTCGGAAGACAGCCTCTTCCAAAATACAGACATCCCAAAACCAAGCCGGGCACAACAATCAGCTTAACCAGTGCCACAAGGTAGTTGTTCGGGTCGGTAAATGCCGTTTTTAAATCCGTGTGCGACAGGTATGTGCCCAGGCAGAGCATAGCCAGGGGCGTGTTCATACTGCCAATCAATCTTATCGGCTCGCTGACAAGCTGCGGTATTGAGAAGTACTCCTGCAGGAAAAACATCGGAAGTCCGATAGCTATTCCGATTGTACCCGGATTTACCAAAATATGCTTAACCGACAATTCAACTTTGCTTGAACTGCCCTCGTTCATCTGCCATACTCCGTGCGTAAATACAAGAATATTGAACACAACAACTCCGACCGAGCAATAAAAGACGCCCTCGGCGCCCAGAATTGCCTCTGCGAGAGGAAGCGCGACAAAGCCGCAGTTAGCATACACCATCGCGTGCCTGTAAATAGCCCTGTTTTCACTCTTTGTCCACTTGAAAAGCTGGAGGGAAAACGAAATGCCGAAGGCGTAATAGACCAGGCAGCAGGCAAAGGAAATGAGAAGATACGAAATCTTCACCTGCTTTTTATCAACGGTGGAAAACGCGTTGATAATGACACACGGTGTAATTATATAAAAAAGCAGGTTGTTCACAAGCTTTGCCGTCTTATCGGTGAACTTTCCCGCCTTATCCGCAAAAAAGCCCACGGCGACAATCAAATACAGGATAACTACCTGCTTGACCACAATAAGAAGATTACTAATAAACATATGCCAATCGAAAAAGGTTTATACTTCCCGATACTCCTCCCCCGCAAGTTTTTTTACCCTGACAGTTTCCATAATGCTGAATAAAACAGACAATATAAACATCCCCATAAACAAATCATTTATCTGCCACACCGAGTCCGCATTGTAGAGGTTCTGCGTCCGTGAAAACACCACCAAAACATACCTCGGAACACTGCAAACAAAGCAGAAAAGCGCGGCTATCATACCATAGCCGAAAAGCTTTGTCTGTGCCCTCGGAAGAGAATATCCGCACATAAACTTGATAAAAGCCACAAGGAACATCGCGCAGAATACTATCATAAACATTTCAAAAAGAAGCTCGGACACCTTTTTAAAATCGATAGTGTTCATAAATCTTATCATAAGTCTGAAACATTCCCAAATGACAGGCGTCACAGCCAAAAGCTTTATCTTTTTAATATCTTTTTCCGACGGGCGGCAATAATACATTGCCAAAATAAAGAAGAACACTCCGGAAAGCAAAGCGAGCACTCCCTGCGCCGCTCTAAACCAAGTGACTATTGAATTCGATATTTCGCTCATTACCGCCGTCGTGTTATCTCCCGACACAACGCTGCGATAAACCAAAAACGCCTGATACACTCCGTCTGAGATAACGGAAAAGGACAGTAGAAATGTTACAATCGCAACAGGAATGTTACGGCGCTTAGGGATTGAATAGGTGTGCGACTTGGAGCCCACACGGCTGAATATCAACAAAACCACACAAACCGCCGCAATTATACCGTAAAGTGTGTACACTCCTATTTTCCCCGATGCGGAGAAAAACCCCGTACCCTCTTTCATAAGCTCGAGATATTCGTAAATCCTAAGCGGCAGGATTACCGAAAGGCTCGCCGCCATAACGATAAACGCTGCGCTTATTAAATATTTTTTAGACGGTTTTTTTAGCATTTTACTTTCCTTTGTCGAATCACTTGTAATTTTTAGGATATTTGGCTTGCATTATTACCCTCTGCTCAAGAGGTACATATTCTATCGACGGAGCGACGGATTTATAAGCCGGTCGTATTATCTTGCCGTTGGCGACAATTTCCTCAAGCCTGTGCGCCGACCAGCCGACGACGCGCGCAACCGCAAAAAGAGGTGTGAACAGGTCGTCGGGAATGTTCAGCACTCGGTAAACAAGACCTGAATACAAATCCACATTCGCACAAATGGGCTCTTCTCTTCCCTTTTCCTCTCTCAAAACCTCAGGAGTCAATTTCTCAATGTTCTCCAATGCGGTAAACTCCTTCTTAAAGCCCTTTTCATAGGCGAGCTTCTTCGCCGCCGAGTGCAATATCTGCGCTCTCGGGTCGGATATTGTGTAAACGGCGTGCCCCATTCCGTAAATAAGCCCGGAGCGGTCAGCCGCCTTCCTGTTGACTATCTTTCTCAAATACTCCTTCATCTGCCCTTCGTCCGACGGGTCGGAAACATTGGCGAGTATATCGTCAAGCTGTGCCATAACCTTTGCATTTGCTCCGCCGTGTCGGAATCCCTTGAGCGAACCGATACCCGCGGCGATTGCGGAGTATGTATCGGTGCCGGTGGAGGTGAGAACTCTCGTTGAAAAGGTCGAGTTGTTACCGCCGCCGTGGTCCGCGTGAAGCATAAGCATAATATCAAGCAAGTGCGCTTCCTCGGAAGTGAACTTTTTATCCGCGCGGGTGGCTCTCAAAATGAACTCCGCAGTGGACTGTCCGTCCTTGGGAAGATGAATATACATACTCTTTTTGTAAAACGCCTTTCTCTTAACCTGATAAGCATATGACATAATTGACGGCATTTGCGCTATAAGCTGCAAGCATTGACGCAATACATTCGGCACGGAGATGTCATCGGGATTGTCGTCATAAGAGTACAGAGAAAGCACCGAACGCCCCATTTTATTCATAACATCCGCGCTGGGCGCTTTCATTATCATATCCTCAATAAAGCTTTCGGGAAGCTCACGGCAAGCGCACAACACCTCGTTGAGCGCCGCAACCTGCTCAGTTGTCGGCATTGTGCCGAAAAGGAGAATCCATACAACCTCCTCAAAGCCAAAGCGGTTTTCCTTTATACAGGCGGAAATGATATCCTCAATATCTATTCCGCGGTACTTCAGCTTTCCGGGCATAGGAATCTTTTCAGAGTCCATTATATAGTACCCC
>CALYOC010000173.1 GCA_945227095.1 uncultured Clostridia bacterium | reverse complement strand
CTGCAATTTCAGAGTATTCTGACGAGCTTTAGAACCTTATTGCTTGATTACCCGCATACATCGCGGCAAACTCAATTGCACCCGCCAAAACAGCAACAGCAACAGCTGCCGGTGCAGATTATGCGGCAACATTCGCAGACCTTGATATGGGTGAGTATTTCATTCGTCCCACATCTTCAACATCGGTTTATCAGTTGATGCTTCAAAAGGTTGAGCCCACTGTTGTGGGTGGCAAATATGTAATTGACGATGTTACATTTGTTGCAAAACACAAGGAAGTTTCTGTCACCAAAACCGCTGACAAAACAAGCGTGACAAAGAATGAGACGGTTAATTACACCATTTCTGCCGAAATTCCCACCTATATGGCAAACGCAACTGACAAATCCTTCTCAGTTGCCGACCTTCTTCCCGACGGCTTGACAATCAACCCTGCTTCAATTAAGGTTCAAATTGACGGTGTTGATGTTGACCCGACAGCATACACACTTGATACAACAGCAACAAGCAATTACACATTTAAAGTAAGTGTCGCTTCCGGTGATTATACCGACAAATGGGCGGTCAACGGCGGCAAGACTCTCGTTATCACTTACACCGCTACTCTTAACGACGATGACACAACAGAGGTCAACGTTAAGGAAACCAACACCGCTAAATTTGACTTCTCCTTCTATCCGTTTGTAGAAAACTCTCACAAGGAAAAGACAGCTACATACGATGTAACAACATTTGCTATCAAAATTGACAAATATGCTTACAACGTATTGAACGCAGGCGACAAGTCCACAAAGCTTGCCAATGCCGAGTTCAGCCTTTACAGAGAGACCGTTGGCGGAGAAGCAGCTGACACAACTTCTCTTCCCGGTGTAAACGGCAGCTTCAAGCTTCTTGAAGAGGGCGTAACAACAGATGAACACGGTGTTGCAGTATTCTCGAAATACGAGGCAAATGCTGACAAAGGCAGATATAAATACTACCTGGTAGAGACAAAGGCTCCCTCCGGCTACAATCTTTTGACAGAGGCGGTAGAGGTTAACTTTACTACAACAGATGTTGAGACTACCGGCGGTGTTTACACTGTTGAAGTACCCAATAAGAGCGGTGTTCAACTTCCCGCAACCGGTGGAATCGGTACTGTTATTTTCACAGTAATCGGTATCGCTATTATGGCAGGAGCAGTTGTATTGCTTGTTATCTACCGTAAAAAGGCAAAGGCTAAAGAGAACTAATATCATTAAAGAAAACTAACATCTTTTAGAATTAGTTTGCGAACAGGGCGGCGACGCCGCCCTGTTCTACCGTTATAGGAAGGGGGAACAAGATGAAGAACGATAAGGGTAAAAAGAACAACAGCTTTAAAAGAAATTTGCCGACGATACTCGTAGTATTGGTGTTTATCGTAGGAATCTCTGTTTTCCTCTATCCCACGGTATCTAATTATCTTAATGAGAAGAACAGCACACGCGCTATTACAAATCATATTGAGAAGATTTCAAAACTCAGCGTCGATACCATTGCCGAGGAAAAGGAAAAGGTTAGGCGATATAATAAAAGCTTGTTTGAGAACTGCGTGGTGCTGACTGAACCGTTTGATGAAGACGCGCACCCCATAACCGACGGTGAATACGATGAGTTGTTGGCGTTTGACCCCGTTATGGCATATGTTGAAATACCGGCAATTAAGGTAAATCTTCCCATTTACCACTCAACGAGCGAGGAGGTCTTGCTCAAGGGCGTGGGGCACCTCAGAAATTCATCACTGCCGATAGGCGGAGAGAGTACGCACGCCGGTTTGGCGGCGCATACAGGCTTGCCGTCCGCTCGGCTTTTTACAGACCTTGTCTCGCTTAAAAAGGGCAATTTATTTTACATTCATGTACTTGACGAGGTACTGATTTACCGAGTTTACAAGATTGATGTGGTTTTACCCAATGAAACAAAATCACTCTTTATTCAAAAGGGAAGGGACCTTGTAACCCTGTCAACCTGTACACCTTACGGTAAGAACACACACCGATTGCTTGTCCACGGCGAACGCATTGAGAAAAAGGAAGCACAACAGGTACGTGAGCCCAAGGTGAAAAGAGAAATGACCTGGGAGGATTATTCAAAGCTTGCTGTAATTTGTATTACTGCGGTATTTATACTGATTCTTTTAAGCAGTATAATAGCAGGAATTGTCAGAAAGAAAAAGAAGAAGAAAAAACAGCAGCAAGCACAAAAAGAACAAAATCAAGATAAGTAATGAAATCGAAAACATTCGGCTTAATCGGCTGTTAAAATATATTATTTGATAATAACACCCACAGCGGCGAGTATAAGCTGCTGTGGGTGTTGTACTGTGGCTTTGCCGTGCTTTAATAACACGGAGTCAGAGTGTTTTACTCTCAAATTTAACCGGATGGAAGGCGTTTTAATAAATCCGCTGCAAGGCTTATATGCCTGTGCGGTGAGTGTATTTTTAGATATGTCAAGTTGTGTTTTATCAAGGTATATATAAATATAATATATAAAACGATTGATAAAACAGGGGATATATCGTTTGAAATACAGTAATAGGGGGGACGGTTAATTGTATCGGTTTGGATTTCACGCATTTAGGCAAGACCGGTGGTGTTTAATACTGCTTGTGGCAGTCTGAATTAAATTAGAAACAAAAACGAGCGTGTTTTCGCTGTCATTTTAAATGAACGGACGAGCGCGAAAATGTTCCCACGAGTTTGCCGTGTCAGCCTATAGTAGCATCGGCGGTACAGAGACCGTCGGCTTTGCCGTTATTCGCTTGAGGTGCATTGAATTTATTAAAATAAATTATAAAAATTTAATAATATTTCTGCTGTCGTTATTAAAATATGTCTCTGTGTGCGCAGAGGAAAAGAAATTTAAAAAGCACCGAATATCCGCGATATTCGGTGCTTTGATTTAGCTTTTTGGATTATTTCTTGCTTGCTTTAGCGGCTTTTTTGTCAGCCTTGG
>CALYOC010000172.1 GCA_945227095.1 uncultured Clostridia bacterium | reverse complement strand
TAGTTGCCCTTGAGCCCGCGTGGATTACAGCAAACCAAATTGAGGCTGCCCGTGTTGCTATGACTCGTTATATCAAAAGAGGCGGTAAAGTTTGGATAAAGATTTTCCCCGACAAGCCGGTTACACAGAAACCTGCCGAGACTCGAATGGGTAAAGGTAAAGGAAGCCCGGAGTATTGGGTAGCAGTTGTAAAGCCCGGTAGAGTTTTATTTGAAATTCAGGGCGTCAGCGAGGAAGTTGCAAGAGAGGCTATGCGTCTTGCGGCGAACAAGTTACCCATTAAATGTAAATTTGTAAGTAAAGAGGATGGTGAGCAATAATGAAAGCAGCAGAAATTAAGAAAATGTCAGCTGAGGAGCTTGATAAAAAACTTGTCGAGCTGAAAGATGAACTCTTTAATTTACGCTTTCAGCAAGCCATAAATCAGCTCGATAACCCAATGCGCATTAAAGCCGTTAAGAAGGATATCGCAAGAATCAAGACAGTTCAAAGAGAAAACGAACTGGGCATAAATGCGTAAGCAGAGGGAGGTAAAACTGATGAGCGAAAGAAATCTCAGAAAGACCAGAGTTGGTATTGTATCGAGTAATAAGATGGATAAAACAGTAGTTGTTTCCATCAAGGATAAGGTTCAACACCCGCTTTACGGTAAAATCATTAACCGCACTGTTAAGTATAAGGCACACGATGAGAACAACACCTGCGGTGTTGGCGATAAGGTGCTTATAATGGAAACAAGACCTCTTTCTAAGGATAAGAGATGGAGAGTCGTAGAGATAATTGAAAAGGCCAAGTAATAAAGGAGGGCAATCACTGTGATACAGCAAGAATCTTACCTCAAGGTTGCCGACAACACCGGAGCCAAAGAACTTTTGTGCATCCGTGTGCTTGGCGGAACAGGCAGGAGGTATGCCAATATCGGTGATATAGTCGTTTGTTCAGTTAAAAAGGCTGCTCCCGGCGGCGTCGTTAAAAAGGGCGATGTTGTCAAGGCGGTAGTTGTAAGAACTGCATCCGGCGTTCGCCGTGAAGACGGTCAGTATATTCGTTTTGACGAAAACGCAGCCGTTATCATTAACGCAGACAAAAATCCCACAGGTACTCGTATCTTTGGGCCCGTAGCAAGAGAGCTTCGTGAAAAGAACTTTATGAAGATTGTTTCACTTGCTCCCGAAGTACTTTAAGGAGGTCCGAAATGAGTAAAGTTCATGTTAAGACAGACGATACCGTTGTAGTTCTCAGCGGTAAGAGCCGCGGAGTAACCGGTAAGGTAATCGCGGTAAGCCCGAAAGAGGGTAAGGTAATCGTCGAGGGTGCTAACAAAATTGTTAAGCATGTTAAACCCAGAAAGATGGGTGAGACCGGCGGACTTATTGATTCCGAGGGTGCTATGTATGCCGGCAAGGTACAGCTTGTATGTCCCAAGTGCGGCAAACCCACTCGTATCGGTCACACCGTAGTTGACGGTAAAAAGCTTCGCGTTTGCAAGAAGTGCAAAGAATCTTTTGAATAAGGAGGGAATATTGATGGCAGCAAGACTTAAAGAAACTTATGTCAAAGAGGTAGCGCCTCAGTTGATGAAAAAGTTCGGTTACAAAAGCGTCATGAGCATTCCCAAGTTAGACAAAATTGTTGTAAATGTCGCTTGCGGCGAAGCCCGTGACAACTCAAAAATCGTTGACGCTATGATGAACGATATCGCGCAGATTACAGGTCAGAAGCCGGTTATCTGTAAGGCGAAGAAGTCCGTTGCGAACTTCAAGCTTCGTGAAGGTCAAATCGTAGGCGTTAAGGTTACGCTCAGAGGAGAGAGAATGTATGAATTTCTTGACAGATTTTTCAACATTGCGCTTCCCAGAGTCCGTGACTTCAGAGGAATCAGCCCCGACTCATTTGACGGACGCGGCAATTACAGCTGCGGAATCAAAGAGCAGTTGATCTTCCCTGAAATCGATTATGATAAGATAGACAAGGTTCGCGGTATGGATATTTCATTCGTCACCACAGCGAACACAGATGAAGAGGCTCGTGAATTGTTGAAGCTCATGGGCGCTCCGTTCAGCAATTAAGGAGGGTGAGTTAAATGGCAAAAACTTCTATGAAAGTTAAGCAGCAAAAGCCTGCTAAATTTTCCACAAGACAATACAACAGATGCAAAATCTGTGGCAGACCTCACGCTTACCTTCGTAAGTATGGAGTATGCCGTATCTGCTTCAGAGAATTAGCTCACAAGGGCGAAATTCCGGGCGTAAAAAAAGCAAGTTGGTAAGCAATTGCATTAAAGGAGGTTCTTAAGCATGCATATCACAGATTCAATAGCTGACATGCTCACAAGAATTAGAAATGCTAATTCCGCAAAGCATGAAACAGTAGATATCCCTGCATCGAACATGAAAAAGGCAATTGCACAAATTCTTGTTGATGAAGGCTATATCAAAGAATTTACAGTCATCGAAGACGGTAAGCAAGGTGTTATCCGTATCACATTAAAATACGGTCCCAACAAATCTCAGGTTATCACCGGCTTGCGCAGAGTATCAAAGCCGGGCTTGAGAATTTACACAGATGTAGAGAATATGCCGAAGGTAATCAAAGGCTTAGGTATTGCAATCATCTCCACATCTAAAGGCGTAATGACAGACAAGCAGGCTCGCAAAGAGAATGTGGGCGGCGAAGTTCTTGCGTTTATTTGGTAATAGGAGGTACAGTTAAGGATGTCACGTATAGGCAACAGACCAATCGCAATTCCTGCAGGAGTCGAAGTTAAGGTTGACGGACAGACTGTTACCGTAAAGGGCGCCAAAGGCACTCTCAGTTACGAAGTAAACAGCAACATTGCGATTGAAGTAAAGGACGGAGTTATCACACTCACTCGTCCGAACGATACAAAACAAAACAAGGCACTTCACGGTCTTTCAAACTCACTTATCACCAATATGGTAAAGGGTGTAAGCTGTCTCTTATACACATCTCCGAGCCCACGAGACAAGAGGCAAGCTCG
>CALYOC010000171.1 GCA_945227095.1 uncultured Clostridia bacterium | reverse complement strand
GTGGGCTCTGAGATGTGTATAAGAGACAGTTATTAAATTTTGTCAGTGCGGATAAAAAACTTGTTTGGTGGCACCATGGCAGCGTGAATATGAACCCGACACAAAAAGACAACTTTTTAAAGGACTGCGAGTGCTGTGATAAGGTTGTTTTTGTCTCTGAGGGCATAAGGAGGGCTGTTTTGAGCGAATTTCCCGACTTGGAAGTAAAATCCGCAGTTGTACCCAATATGATAGACAGTCGGTATATAATCGAAAAGGGCGCGGTTGCCGAGGAGCGCGGTGAGCGCGAAAGGACAAGCCTTAATCTTTTGAGCATCGGAAGATTCAGTCCGGAGAAGAATTATATAATCTGCCCGGATATCTGCCGGAGGCTTATTGACAGCGGCTTTAATGTCAGGTGGACTATGGTTGGTGACGGAGTTCAGCTTGAAACAACCAAGCAAAAGGTCAGCGATATGGGCTTGAATGATAGCTTTTGCTTTACAGGCACAAAGGAAAACCCATATGTGTACTATAATGCGGCAGATGTGTTTGTCCACACCTCGTTGGTTGAGAGTCAATCAATAACAATTCTCGAATCTATGGCGTGCGGCGTACCGGTTGTAACAGTTAAGTCAATCGGACCTTTGGAATTTATGACGGACGGCGAAAACGGATTTTTGTGCGAAAATAATGTCGATATGATTGCCGAAAAGATATCAACAGTGTTCACCGATAAGGCTTTAAGACAAAGATTTATTAAAAATTCGGCGGACACCGTGCTCGGATATTCGCCAAATGTTATTATGCAAAGAATTGAGGAATGTCTAAACTGATTTTACTTAACTTCATTTATCAACAGTATTTTTAAGGGGGAGTTTTTATGAAAGAAGTATTCTTGTATTCTCACGGAGGAAGTGAAAACCACGGCTGTGAAGCGTTAGTCAGAACGACAAGCAGGATTATAGGCTCACAGGTAAAAAGGGTTTTTTCTCTGTATCCCGAACAGGATATAAAATATAATATAGATGAAATAATCGACATTGAAAATGACAGAAACAATTCGACACCGTTACCTAAAAGGCTTTTAGCTTCTGCGCAGATTCGCCTTTTAGGTAATAACGGATACAGCGAATATCTCAATATGGCGCACCAGCTAAAGGGCGGAGATATTGCGGTTTCCATCGGAGGAGATAACTATTGTTATAAGGGGTTCGAACAGTATTGCTTCAAAAACCGTGTCTTTAATAATGCCGGGATAAAAACGGTTTTGTGGGGATGCTCTATTGAGCCGGATATGATAAATGAAACACTTGAAGAGGATTTAAAAAGGTATTCATATATAACGGCGCGGGAAAGTATAACCTATGAGGCGATTAAAGATATCAACCCCAATACATATCTCTTTCCCGACCCCGCGTTCACTTTGGAAAAGAGCGAGGTTGCTCTTCCCGCCGAGCTTGAAGGGAAGAAGCTTGTCGGCATAAACCTATCGCCGCTTGTCATCGGCTGCGGCAAGGACGGCGTTGTTATGAAAAATTATGAAAATCTCGTCGGGTATATTTTAAAGAATACCGATTACAGTATCGCCCTGATACCCCATGTCGTTTGGAAAAGCAACGACGACCGCGTGGCGATGAAGCCTCTGCTTGAAAAATTCGACGAGACGGGACGAATTTTTATGATAGACGACTGCTCGTGCAGGGAGATAAAGGGATATATCAGCAGGTGCGATTTGTTTATCGGTGCGAGAACTCATGCTACAATAGCCGCTTATTCCACCTGTGTACCTACTCTTGTCGCAGGATATTCTGTTAAGTCAAGAGGTATTGCAAAGGATTTATTCGGAACGCAGGAAAATTATGTTTTATCCGTTCAGGATATGAAGTCGGACGGCGATTTGACCGAAAAATTTATTTGGTTGTCCGATAACAGGCAGAAAATTAAAGAACATCTTGAAAATATTATGCCCTCGTATATTGAGAGGGCGTATGAGGCGGGAGCGCAATTCGGCCGTATTTTCGGCAAGTGATATCGGAGCAATCTATGAACAAGCAAAAAAGTCAGTTGAAAACAGGTATTCTGCTCAATTATCTGAATATGATTCTCGGTAACCTTGTGCCGGTGCTTTACACACCGGTTATGCTTCGCTTACTCGGAAAGAGTGAATACGGACTCTACAAGCTTTCAAGCAGCGTTACGGGTTACCTCTCGCTGATGTCTCTGGGCATCGGTGCGGCGATAATCCGCTATTTGATAAAGGCGAGAACCGAGCAGGGAAAAGACGGCGAGGAGAAAATACTCGGACTTTTTGTTGTGATTTTCCGCTTAATTTCATTGATTTCGCTTATAGCCGGAGCGGTTATGGTAGCCTGCCTCGGTATTTTTTACTCCGACTCTTTAACCGATTCCGAACTGTTTCGTATGCGCATACTTGTGGGGATAATGGCTTGTAATACCGCGCTTTCCTTTGTTGTTTCCCCCTATGTTTCGGCGGCGCAGGCGCACGAGAGATTCAACTTTGTCCAACTGATGAACATATTGAGCACCTGCCTTGTACCTGCGTTAAATATAGTGGCTTTATATATGGGCTTCGCCTCCATAGGAATGGCGGTTGTTTCCCTTGCGGTAAACCTGATTATACGCATACTTTATGTATTTTACATTAAAAAATCGGTGGGGCTTAAGCCGTGCTATAAGGGAATGCCCACCGGTATAATTAAAGAGATTCTTTTGTTCTCCTTTTGGGTATTTTTAGCAAGCATTGTCGATAAGCTTTACAATGTAACCGACACCGTGCTTATCGGAATGATACCCGCCCTGGCGACTACGGGAGTTGCGGTTTACAATGTCGGTACAACATTTAATCAAATTGTATTTTCCGTTTCAAACGGTCTTTCAAGCGTTCTTGCACCTCGCGCCAACAAGATGGTGTTCGGCGGTGCAACCGGGGAGCAGTTGACCGATACAGCCATAAAGGTCGGAAGAATACAGGGGATATTATTCGGGCTTATTGCGTCCGG
>CALYOC010000170.1 GCA_945227095.1 uncultured Clostridia bacterium | reverse complement strand
AGTGTAATTCCGGCGATAAGCTTTAGCAAGTGTGACTTGCCCGCTCCGTTGAGTCCGATTACACCCAATGATTCGCCCTGCTCAACGGTGAAGCTCACCGAGTCGAGCGCCTTAAAATACCTGTTCTTACCCAAACGGACACTTTCACTGCCGAGCGGGCTGTTCGGATCCTCCTTGCCCATAATGCGCGCGCGCAAAGATTGAAGGTCACCCCTGAGAGTGCCTCCTCCTATTCTGCCCAAGCGGTATTCCTTGGACACATTTTCAACTTTAAGCGCATAATCCGACATAGCTTCTCCCGACAAAACGCCATATTTAATCACTTTTAATCAAATAATACCACAGTAATTAAAAATAATCAAATATACGGTGTTAATCCGCTAAAAGAAAAAGTGCCCGAAGGCACTTTTTAAAACTAAATCAAAGATATTTCGTAATCAAAATCACCACTGCGGCAATAAGCGCACCTATACCTAACAAAACCCCGAGAAGTTTTGAAACCTTGGGCAAAATGTCCGACGGGCTTGTCGGAATCCAACTCAAGATTGCGTCTTTTACAGGCCTTTTAACTCTGCTTCCGCACAGTTCGGAATATGTATAAGGCTTTGTGGTATAAGACAAATCCTTTTCATCAATCACTATCTGCCTTGAGCCGCGATTTTTTCCGTCTCCGTATGTATTAAATCCGCAGGACGGCGTAAAGCCAAGGTCAATTCCGTCATATGTCCCCACAAAGCAGTTTTTGTGGTCGTGTCCGAAGAACATTGCCCTGACATCGCCCTTTTCCTTCATAGCGGCAAATTCTCCGGTATTTTCATCGGGAATAGACGCAGGCTCTTTAAAATTGCCCATTTCACGGCACTTACTTTCATCTAACAAAAAATACTCCTTGTTGTGAGAGCGATAGGCGCGTATGCTGCCCTTGGTGCCCTTGTCAACCCGTTTGAAGATATTATACATCTCACACACGGGAATATGCTGAAATACCATTGCGGGGACAGGCTTTGAACTTAGCTTTTCAAGCTCATCTCTCGTCTGTCTGTACCACTCAACTTGCTCCGGCAGCGGAGCTTCGTATCCTCCGGTGGAGTTGTTTCCCTGAGAATCAATCATATAAACGGCATACACAATCTCACTGCCGTCCGAGGAATAGATAGGCAGTGCATATGTACCCGAATCATAGTGTATATAGTCCTGTGCACGCACAAAATTTTCATACTTTGCGTACATTTCAATCTGCTGTTGCTTGGACACATATTTGCAGACATCGTGGTTACCGAAGGTTATGGCGAACGGCACTCCAAGTCTGTCGATAGGCGCAAAAAGGCTATCGATAAGTCCCTGGGCATATTTCGGCGCATTTTTGCTCGAAAAGCCGAGTCCGTAGTTTTTAATCTGGTCACCGGTGAAAATCACGAGGTCCGGTTTCACCTTTTTAACGGAAGCTTCAATCAGCTTCACTGTGTTTGGGCTGACCCTGACGCTCTCCTGCGCGTCGGTCATATGTAATATTCTGAACTTGCCGTCTTTACCGAATTTAAGTTTCATTATTTTCCCTTTCTCCGGAATAACCGGTATGCTCCGTCGCCGCACGGCAACTCGTCAGGTATAAAACAAATAATATTATGCGTACGACGGGTCTAACCGCTTCAACTCCGAAAAGGTGTCAATCTCAATTACATCATCGAAATTGCAAGGTCTTATATGTACCTTATACTCCTTCTTAAAGTCACCCAGCGGGCACAAATCCCAGAACATTTCCTTGCCGCCCGGTCGCTGCATTGACAAGGGCAGGTGCTTTGCAAGCTTTTCACCGTCCTCATAAGTCCAATAAGATATTCCAAACATATGGTAGCAATCGGTTCCGCCGATACCGATTTTTGTAATTACACCGTTGGGCTTTGTATGAAAGCACCAATCGTCCGTCTTTTCCACGGGGACTCCGATATAGTTCGATTCATACTGATACTTAGTGATTATATCCGGGTTGTAAAGCAACAAATCCGCTTCAAAGACATATGCGTTTTTCATATAATCCTTAGCCAAAACAGCGGACGAAATATTGTTTGACTCATTGTATTTTTCATTTTCAATGAATTTAATATTGGGATATTTGTAAAGCAACTGGTCAAACTGCTCGGCGAGATACCCCCTTACAATGTATATCTCCTCTATACCAGCCTTGATACAAGCGTCGATAGAGTGGTCGATAAGTCGCTGTCCGTGCACCCTCACAAGCGGCTTTGGAGTATTTATAGTTACAGGCACAAGCCGGGAACCGAAGCCCGCGGCGATAAACACCGCTCTTTTGACCCTAAACGGTTCAAGTGCCTGCAAGCCCTGCTCGCTGATAGCGCCGTCCGCGACAAACCCTTCGTCCGAAAGCTGAGAGTAAATCCTGTTTACGCTGCCGAGTGACAGCCCTGTCTTATACGCAATTTCACGCTGAGTCAGCGGCTCACTGCAAGCCTCCATTGTCGTTAAAACCGAAAACTGATTTTTTGTCATCATAGATTGTTACCTCTAATTTTGTTCAATAATGAAAGTATATCATCAAATATGAACATTGTCAACAAAAACAAGATTTAGTAAAAAAACGGCAAAAAGCGCCGTTTTAGGCAGCTTATCTCAGCCGCATAGGAAAAATTATATAGAAATAAAATAAAGTGCGAAGCCGAAAAACAACAGCTTCGCACAATAATGTTTCAAAAAAATACTGTTTTAACTAAAAATGAACAGATTTCCGTTTACTTGACCGCATAAGATAATCTTACGCGCCCGCCGAATTATCGTCGAAATTAAAATCCGGCTCAAAAATCTTATCGTCGGTTTTATACTCATATCCGACAGGCTCGAAATCCACAATATCCCCCGTCTCGTCAAACACAGCCTTATTGTATATTCTAAAATAGAAATTTGAAGTCTACAACGCTCTGGTATCGTTATAGTAAACGCTCTCTAGATAGTCAATATGCGATATCACATGCCCGCCGCGGTGCCCGATTTCC
>CALYOC010000169.1 GCA_945227095.1 uncultured Clostridia bacterium | reverse complement strand
GCGACGCGACCCTACCGCCGCGCATGGGCGAACTCATTCCCGCCGCCGAGAAGGACGTCTCCGAGATCATGGACAACTATTAGAACGGTCTTCTCTCCGATGAGGAGCGCACGAACATGGTCATTGATACCTGGGAAGACTGCACAAAGAGAGTTGCCGCAGAACTCAAGGCGAACTTCGATCCCTACAACCCGATCAACATGATGCTTGACTCCGGTGCGCGAGGCAACGACAGCCAGCTGCGTCAGCTTGCAGGTATGCGCGGACTTATCGCGAATACAGCAGGTAAGACGATTGAAATCCCCATCAGAGCAAACTACCGTGAAGGTCTTAATATACTCGAATATTTCATCTCGTCGCGTGGTGCGCGTAAAGGGCTTGCCGATACCGCACGTCGTACCGCGGACTCGGGTTACCTTACCAGACGTCTTGTCGATGTCTCGCAGGATGTTATCATCCGCGAGGAGGACTGCGGCTGCACAGAGGGCTCGGATGTCTACGATATCTTCGACGGAAAGCGCCGCATAGTCAGCCTCACCGAGCGTCTTACCGGCCGCTATCTGCTCAACGACTTTGTCGACGAGGATACCGGCGAGCTTATCATGAGCAAGGATAAGATGATGAGCGAGGACGACGCAAAGCGCGTCGCCGACAAGGTATACGAGTACCACGACAGAAAGGTCGCCGCGGGCGAAGAGCCCGAGGGCAGCCTCGCAAAGATAAAGATCCGTTCGCTGCTTACCTGCCAGTCCGAGCACGGCGTCTGCATCAAGTGCTACGGCGCGAACCTTGCAACCGGCGAGCCTGTTACGGTCGGTGAAGCAGTCGGTATCATCGCGGCTCAGTCGATAGGCGAGCCCGGTACACAGCTGACGATGAGAACGTTCCACACCGGCGGTGTTGCCAGTGAGGCGGATATCACACAAGGTTTGCCGCGTGTCGAAGAACTCTTTGAGGCTCGTAAGCCGAAGACATTGGCTATTATGAGTGAGATTGACGGTGTATGCTCCTTTGAAACAGTTAAGAAGGCAAGACATGTTGTCGTCACAAATAATGAAACGATGGAATCCAAGAGTTATCTCATTCCGTACGGACTCAGAGTTTCCGTTACGGAAGGTCAGCAGATAAAGGCGGGAGACCCGATTACACTCGGCTCCAAGGCGCCCGGAGATGTGCTTAACATTTTGGGTGAGGACGCAGCGCACAATTACCTCATCAGTGAAGTGCAAAAGACATACCGTCAGCAATCAGTTGAGATTAACGATAAACATATCGAGGTCATCGTCCGTCAGATGATGCGTAAGTGTAAGGTAATTGATTCCGGCAGCACAAGCTTGCTTCCGGGAACGGTTATCGAGAGAAGCGAGTTTGATACCGCCAATGAAATTATTGAGAAGAGAATTGCTGCGGGTGAGGAGGGACTTTCACTCGCCACGGCGAAAATTCAGCTTCTCGGTATCACAAAGGCTTCCCTTGCGACAGATTCGTTCTTGTCCGCCGCTTCGTTCCAGGAGACCACAAGGGTTCTCACGGACGCGGCCATCAAAGGAAAGAGCGACCCGTTGCTCGGACTTAAAGAAAATGTTATTATCGGTAAGCTCATTCCTGCCGGAACAGGTATGCAGAAGTATTCCGATGTTGAAATTTCTCAAACTCCCGTGTATAATTCAGAAGATGAGGAAATCGGTGACGATACTCTCAATGAACTTATGGGAACAATGGGAAATGCCATTACTAAATAACAGATAACAGAGCGAGAGCTCTTTATCATATAAAATTTTTAACGGAGGTGAAAACTAAATGCCAACCTTTAACCAACTCGTTCGCAGCGGCAGACAGACATCTGAAAAGAAGGCAAAAGCACCTGCTTTGCTTAAGGGACTCAACACCAAGAAGATGGTTGCTACCGATGTTGCTTCTCCTCAGAAAAGGGGTGTATGCACAGCGGTAAAGACAGCAACTCCCAAGAAGCCTAACTCAGCGCTTCGTAAGATTGCCAGAGTTCGTCTTACAAACGGTATAGAAGTATCTGCTTATATTCCGGGTGTAGGTCACAACCTTCAGGAACACAGCGTTGTTCTTATCCGCGGCGGCCGTGTTAAGGACCTTCCCGGTGTGCGTTACCACATTGTGCGCGGAACACTTGATACACAAGGTGTTGCTGACAGAATGCAGTCACGCTCAAAGTACGGCGCAAAGCGTCCTAAGGCGGCTAAGAAGTAATATTTACTTCGAAAAATTAAAAATGGATTTTAAAAATCCGAAAGGTAAATTTTTGACAGAATTTTCTTGCAGGGCTGCACGCTGTGTAAGAAACCACAGCATGCATAAATGCGAGAGTTTAGATATATTTCTCTTGCATTGGCAGCCACGGGGTTTTGTCACTCGAGTACCTATGATATCATTATTATGAAGGAGGGAAGCGAAAGATGCCAAGAAGAGGCCAAATAGCAAAACGCGATGTTTTGCCGGATCCGCTTTACAATTCAAAACTTGTAACACGCCTTATCAACAACATTATGCTTGACGGTAAGAAAGGCGTAGCGCAGAAAATAGTTTACGATGCGTTTGACATTATTAAAGAAAAGACAGGCAACGATCCTTTGGAGGTATTCCAGGGAGCAATGGAGAATGTTATGCCCTTACTTGAAGTAAAGGCTCGCCGTGTAGGTGGTTCAACATATCAGGTTCCTATGGAAGTACGCCCTGAAAGAAGGACAACTCTGGGACTTCGTTGGATAACAACATATTCTCGTATGCGTTCTGAAAGAACAATGAAGGAAAGACTTGCGGGCGAGATAATGGATGCCAACAATCAGCAGGGTTCAGCCTACAAAAAGCGTGAAGATACTCACAAAATGGCAGAGGCAAACAAGGCTTTTGCACATTACAGATATTGATAGGAGGACATTATGCCAAGACAGGTATCTCTTGAAAAAACGAGAAATATTGGTATTATGGCTCACATCGATGCCGGTAAGACCACCACTACCGAGCGTATCCTGTTCTACA
>CALYOC010000168.1 GCA_945227095.1 uncultured Clostridia bacterium | reverse complement strand
AGCATACCCAGATATCGCGTGCGTTCCGAAAGTGACATTCCGAATGCGTTGTAGATGAGAAGGACAGATGCGGCTATGATGATTATCAACAATACCGCAGCCATCGGAATTACATTTTTGGCCAACACACTGCCTTTATTTATTGCGAATTTGGTGTCGAGATAATAGCTGTTAATTGCGTAATCCGAAGCGTCTATATCTAAGGCGATTTGCTTTATTTGTTTTAGTGCGGTGGGATTTACTTTGCTAAGTTCAATTATCGCCGAGAGTTTGCCGCGTTTTTCATAGTTACTTAGACCTCTTATAATTTTTCCGTTATATGAGGTTGGGTTGTTGCCGTGCAGGATTCCGGTTATTTTGAACTGTTTAACATTGTGGGGTTCAAAATTCTCGTTTCTGTAATATCTTTCACCCGAAAAATAGACTTTTTCACCCAGCTCGTAATAATATCTTCCGCCAAGCTGTAATTTCACTATATCTCCGATTTTCCAGTTTAATTTGTTTTTTGTTATTATGCTCTCTTCAACAAGTATTTCGTTCTCATTTTGAGGTATTTTGCCGTCAAGTCGGCAGGTTATCATCTGCTGTAAGTATTTTTCGTCTCCGGCACAGATATTTCCCGTACCGTTGTGGACAGAAGTTTTTCCTATTATTTGAAATCCGCTTTTTTCGGGAGGGATTTCGTAATAGCAGCCTACCGTTTTTATTTTATCGTCCTTTTTCAGCTTATCGATTTGCTTTTCACTCAGGAAATAAAAATCCGCGTGTTTGTGACCTGATTCCATAAATGTCAATTCACCGAAAAGATTCATAAATGATGCTACGCTTACAAATACCGCAGTTATCATTGCCACGGAAACACATATTCCCAAAATAGTTATAACTGTTCTTCCCTTGTTCTTTTTTAGGTGGCTAAGGGTAAGTTTATTTACGATGTTCACCCAATCCTCACCTCATCCCTGACAATTTTTCCGTCTTCAATGGAAATCAGCCTGTCTGCGGAAAGGGCGATTTTTTCATCATGCGTTATAATGATGACGGTTTGGTTATACTCTTTGTTGAAATATTTGAGTAATGATATTATTTGCTTGCTGTTTTTACTGTCAAGGTTGCCTGTGGGCTCATCGGCCAACATAAGTGCCGGATTGTTAATAAGCGCTCTGCCGATGGAAACTCTTTGCTGCTGACCTCCTGACAACTGATTGGGAAGATGCTCAAGGCGCTCGGATAGATTCAGTTTTTCAATTAGTGAATTTATTTGTTTTTGGTCGGGCTTCCTTCCGTCAAGCAGCAGCGGAAGAGTTAGGTTTTCTTCAACT
This sequence comes from uncultured Clostridia bacterium, assembly GCA_945227095.1. Classification (GTDB taxonomy): domain Bacteria; phylum Bacillota; class Clostridia; order Oscillospirales; family Acutalibacteraceae; genus CALYOC01. The sequence continues at coordinate 1,700 of CALYOC010000168.1, read as the reverse complement.
GTGAGTATGGGTATGAGGTTATAAAATTGATAGACAAGACCTATCTGTCGTCTGCGGAAGATGGCAAGTGCAGTTTCATCAAGTGTGGAAATATCAGTTTTTTCTATAATTACATTTCCTTCGGTGGGGGTATCCACACCTCCGAGAATATGCAAAAGCGTTGATTTTCCTGAACCGGAAGGTCCAACAATGGCGACGAATTCGCCCTTGTTTACGGAAAAGGATACATTGTCAAGAGCCTTGACCATTGTGTCACCTGTGCCGTAAACTTTGGATAAATTTTTAATTTCTAAAATTTTCATTTTTTATCTCCTTTCAAGATGCGTAACCGATAATAAATGACGAATTGTTTTTAGGTTACGCGTATATCTTAATGTCTGAATATTACTGCAAGGTGACTTTAAAATTACAGATATGTAATGTTGTGTTATATGATTGCTTTGTAGAATTTTATCGTAAAAGTTGTACCTTCTCCCACTTTGCTTTGTGCACCGAGACTTGCTTTTTGTTTTCCGAAAATAGCCTTTGAAAGAGCAAGACCTATGCCGACGCTGTCCGTAGAGGAATTCTTGCCACGATAAAATCTTTCAAATATATGGGGCAGTTCTTCCGGCTCAATACCGCATCCGTTGTCGGAAACGGTGACGAAGTCAAATAAGTTAGTTTGTTCGCATTTGATAGAGATACAGCCGTTGGGAGGTGTGTGTTCAATGCAGTTTTTGATTATGTTTTCAAATGCTTCGGCGGTCCAGTTTTTATCTGCCTGTATTAAGAAATCTTCTGTTTCAAGATTGAGATTTATGTTCTTTAAATCTAAAGTTATCATAAACGGTTTCAGGCTTTCTTTTATTACTTCATCTATTGATACCTTTTCTGTTTTGAATTCAACTGTTCCCGCGTCGAGCCTTGAGAGTTTGAGCAGATTTGTTATTAGCCATTTCATCTTTTCAGACTGATTTTCAATAACGGATATAAATTCGGCTCTTTTTTCATCTGACTGACTGTCTTTAAGCAGGTCTGTCATAACCATAATGCTTGTAAGAGGAGTTTTTAACTGGTGAGAAATATCGGCGAGAGAATCCGAAAGATACAGCTTATCCTTTTTCAACATTTCATTTTGTGAGCGAAGAATTACGATGACTTTATAGAGATTGTTTTTTAGTATGGACAATTCTCCTTCGGTATTTTCTTCAATGTCCAAATCGAAATTTCCCGAACATACTGATGATAGATAGTTGTTCAGCTCGTTTAATTTTTTGTACCGTTTATTATTTGAAATAATGGCAATCGCAGTTAAAACGGCTCCGAGAAAGATACAGATAAATCCTGCTGCAATGTTAAAGTAAAAACATATACCTGATATTATTAGAGTTATCGCAACAGATATAACTTGCGGAATAAAAGCATCTTTATTTTTCATTTTCAATTACATATCCCAATCCGCGGACGGTTTTTATTAAGTCCGGTTTATTGGGTTCCTCCTCGATTTTATCTCTAAGCCTTTTGATATATACCGTTAAAGTGTTGTCGTTTACAAAATCACCGTTCACATCCCAAATATTCTCTAAAAGTTTCGCCCTTGAGAGAATGCATCCTCTGTTATTGAGAAGAATGAGCAGAAGACGGTACTCCATCGCAGTTAGTATCCCCTCTTTACCTTCCTTATAGACTATAGCTTCATTGCTATTTATGGTGAAGTT
>CALYOC010000167.1 GCA_945227095.1 uncultured Clostridia bacterium | reverse complement strand
ATATTCTTTCTCAATAGATTTTAGCTCATTATTGAGCATATCATACTCGTAATCATCAATTTCGGGGTTGTCCTTATTATAATATAAATCGCTGTGATATTTTAATATTTTGCGAAGTTCTTCGGCCCTTTTTGCCGCATCGGAAAAATTCAAAAAATCACTCCCAAAAATTTTCTTATTATAGTATAACATTTTTTAATACAAAATAACAGTATATTTCCAATTTATTTTAATAAAATATAAAACCCTCTTGCTGTTGCAAGAGGGTAATAAAAAATGTGATTATTCTTCTTCAGCCTGTGCTTCCTCTGCTTCTACCGCAGCTGCCGCAAGCTTGATCGACTCCGGATCATCAGTTGAAATAATCATAGGCTCATCGGAAACTTCCTTTTCCTCAGGCTTTTCCGGCTCGGGAAGAAGAGCTTTGATTGAAAGGCTTACACGCTTTTTATCATAATCAATCTCTGTAACCTTAACTTCAACCTCATCACCGACTTTAAGAACATCGGCAGGATTCTCAACTCGTTTGTTGTCAATTTGAGAAATGTGGATAAGTCCGTCAATTCCGTCGATAACATTTGCAAAAGCACCGAAGGAGGTAAGTCCTACAATTTTAACCGTCTTTGTGCTACCGACAGGTACTGTATTTTTAAGAATCTCCCAAGGATTGTCCTCGGTCTTTTTGTAGCCGAGTGAAATCTTCTTATTTTCTGCATCAATGCTCTTTACATATACTTCGACGGTATCTCCGACATTAACAACCTCTCCGGGATGCTTGATTCTGTTCCAGGATAACTCGGAAATATGTATCATTCCGTCAACTCCGCCAAGGTCAACAAATGCGCCGTACGGAGTGAGAGACTTAACAGTTCCGGTGTAAACATTACCCTCGGCAACCTCTGCCCAAAATGCCTCTCTTGCCGCCTTTTTCTCTTCTCTGAGAACTGAACGGATAGAAGCGACAGCCTTGCGCTTTGCGGGATTTGCTTCGATAATTCTGAACCTAACTGTTTGTCCTTTGAGAGAGTTCAAATCCTCTCCCTTCCTAAGTCCGGAAAGAGACGCGGGTATAAATACCTTGACACCTTTGCAAGCCGCCAGAACGCCACCGCGAATAACATCAGTTACAAGTCCCTCTATAATCTCCTTGGACTCAACACAATCGGCAATATCAATCCAACGTTTACGAGCATCGAAACTGACCTTTGAGAGTGGGTCCATTCCCTCTGCGTCGTTTGTTTTCATAATGATAAGATTGAGCTTATCCCCAATGCTGACTATATCTTCAGGCTTAGCATCCGGATCGTTAGTTAATTCTTCAAGTTTAACATATCCGGTATGTTTTCCGCCGATATCTACTTGAATTTCAGTCGGATAAACCGCTGTAACTGTTCCGACGACAAATCCGTCATTGTTACCACGGTCATCTTTGAACGACTCGTTCAATAACTGCTCGAAGCTCATCTCCTCATCATTAATTTTTTCTGTTGCTTCAACAACAGCATCGTTTTCAACGATGTTTTCTTCCTTAATAATTTCAGACATGGTTTCCAGTACCTCCTTAATTATACCGTCCGGTGTTGAAGCACCGGCCGTAACGCCGACACGCTTGCATCCTGAAAAAGAAATATTGCTCAGCTCATCGGCTGTTTCAATCAAATATGATTTGCAGTTTTCCTTGGATACTTCAAACAACTTTCGTGTGTTAGAGCTTGTCCGCCCGCCGATGATAATCATCAGGTCAGCAGTTTTCGACAAATTAACAGCGTCTTGTTGTCTTTGTGCAGTCGCACTACATATTGTATCAAAAATTTTTGCATTTGTATAGACCTTTTTAACATAATTTGCGCATAAATTCCATTCTTTAAGGCTAAAAGTTGTCTGTGAGACAAAAATTTTGTCTTTTTTTGCAATATTTTCGTCATTTTCGCAAATGCTTTTTAATTCTTCAAGGTTTTTAAAGACGTAATACTCGCCTTTACAATGACCGAAAATGCCCTCTACCTCGGGGTGATTTTTATTTCCGGCTATAAAAACGATTGTATTTTCATCAACATCGCTTACTATCTTGTGTATCTTTTGAACAAAAGGACAGGTGGCGTCAATATAATTTAAGTGCTCGGTTTTCATTTTTTCATACACACTTCTCGGAACTCCGTGAGTTCTGATAACGACAGTTTCGTTTTCCGCGACGTCCTCCGGCTTTTCCAATATTGTTACGCCCTTGCTTTTCAAGTCGTCAATCAACTGCGGATTATGAATAATAGGCCCCAAGGTATGAACCTTGACGCCTTTGTTTATCATATCATATACAAGATTGACAGCGCGGTCAACACCGAAGCAGAAGCCTGCCGACTTGGCTAAAACTATCTCCATTAGATATTCTCCTTAACGGTATTTAAAACCGCTTCAATTGACTGTTCAAGGTCAAGAGAGGTAGTGTCGATAACGATACTTTGTTCAGTCGGCTTGAGCGGTGCGATATCGCGGTGTGAATCGTTGTAATCCCTTTGAATAATGTCCTTTAATACATCTTCAAAATTGACATCCATTCCCTTTTCCTTGAGCTCAGCAAAGCGCCTTTCAGCTCTCTTTTCGGCAGAGGCAGTCAAGAAAATTTTCACCTGTGCGTCGGGAAGCACGACAGTTCCGATATCCCTTCCGTCCAGAAGACAGTTGTTCTTATCGGCAATATCCCTTTGAAGCTGAAAGAGAAAATCTCGTACGCTCTGCACGGCGGAGACCTTTGACGCCGCCCTTGAAACCTCCGGCGTTCTAATCTGCTCGGATACATCTTCCGAATTGAGATACACCCGTTGAGCGCCGTTGACAAATCCCAAAGATACCTCCAAGCCGTTAAGCGAGTCGGTAATCTGTTCCTTATCCGATAAATCTATGCCCTTTCTCAAGGCATTCAGCGCAACCGTTAGTTACATCCCGCCGGTATAGAAATAAACAAATTCAATCTTATCGGCAGCGGCACGGGCAATCGAGCTATTTCACGCCAAGGAGGGACCGACTATCGCTAAATTTACTGGATGG
>CALYOC010000166.1 GCA_945227095.1 uncultured Clostridia bacterium | reverse complement strand
CGAATCCGGGTCTACACACAGCGCAGTTCTCGAATCGAGAGATTATTTGAGAAGCCCGTCAGATGGCTATCCTGAGGGCGGCGACCAGTACAGAGGCTGGTTCCAGTCCTCAATGCTCACCTCTATCGCCACGAAGGGCGAGGCGCCCTATAAGGAGGTTATCACTCACGGTTGGGTAGTTGACGGCGAAGGCAGGCAAATGCACAAGAGCTTGGGCAACGGCATTGACCCGATTGAAATAATCGACCGGTACGGAGCGGATATTTTGAGACTTTGGGTCGCTTCCTCGGACTATCATGCCGACATCAGAATTTCCAACGATATCCTAAAACAGCTTTCCGAGGTTTACAGAAAGATTCGCAACACCGCGCGTTATATTCTCGGAAACCTGAACGACTTTAATCCGGATAAGGATATGGTAAGTGACGATAAGCTTTTGAGTATTGATAAATGGGCTCTGTTAAAGCTTGATGAGCTTGTTGCCTACACAAGAAGGTCGTATGAAAAGTACGAGTTCCATACAATTTTCCACGCGGTACACAACTTCTGCGTCAATGATATGTCCAACTTCTATTTAGATGTTTTGAAGGACAGACTTTATGTTGAAAAGGCGGATAGCGTTTCTCGCCGAGCCGCGCAAACTGCTATATACAAAATACTCGATTCGTTGACATTACTTATCGCGCCTATTCTCAGCTTTACTGCGGAGGAGATTTGGCAGGCTATGCCGCACGACAGCAGCCGTGAGAGCGAGTCGGTATTCTTTAACAATATGCCCGAGGCTGAAATGAGCGCCGACAATGATTTCAGCGAGAAGTGGGATAGAATTCACGCTATCAGAAATGATGTGAATAAGGCGCTTGAATTGGCTCGAAACGAGAAACTTATCGGAAAGAGCCTTGAAGCGAAGGTAACTCTCTTTGCACAGGGAGAGCTTGCCGAATTTTTGAAGGGCGTTGAAAAGGAACTCCCGTCGGCGTTTATCGTCTCACAGGTTGAGATAACCGAGGGCAAGGGCGATTTCACGGGCGATGTTGAGAATCTTTCCGTCAGCGTTTCCCGCGCAAACGGACATAAGTGCGCTCGTTGCTGGTCATTTACAGAGGATGTCGGAAATGACAGCCGTTATCCCGATGTCTGTGCAAGATGTGCCGAGATTTTATCTTAAAGAGGTAATTTATGATAAGTATGATGATGATTATAATAGCCCTTTTGGTTGTCGTTGATCAACTTATTAAGGCTGTTATGCTCCTATGGCTCAAACCAATGGGTAGTTTTATGCTTGTCAAAGGCTTTTTGCAGTTTTATTATGTCGAAAACACCGGTGCGGCATTCAGTATGCTCTCCGGTGAATTCGGACGGATATTCTTTATTATATTTACCGTTATTGCGATTGCGGCGGGCTTATACCTGCTGATTAGCGGAAGGTTAAAGAGTCCTGTTTTGAAGATAAGCGCCGTTTTGATTATTTCCGGGGGCTTGGGAAATCTTATCGACCGGATATTCAGAGGCTCGGTTATTGATTATATTGAGCCGCTGTTTGTAAACTTTGCGGTTTTCAATTTTGCCGATTGCCTTGTGACGGTCGGAGCGGCGATATTGATTGTTTATCTCATTTATGATTTGGTTAAGAGTGTGAGAAAATCTGATAAAGCTTCGGGCGGTGAGGGATAAATGTCGAGTGAATTGACTTTTACCGCGTCGCCGGAGAATGTCGGTGGCAGGATTGATAAGATTATCTGTGAGAAATTTCCGGATTTTACTCGTTCTGCGTGTCAAAAACTGCTCGAATCCGGTAAGGTCACCTGCGGAGGAATTGTGGTTAAGAAAAATTATAAACTTCGTCAAGGTGACAAAGTTTGTCTGAGAGTTCCGGAGCCTGTCGAGTGTGAAGTGAATCCGGAGAAGATGGATTTGGACATCAGGTACGAGGACGCCGACCTGTTGGTTGTCAACAAGCCGAAGGGCTTAGTTGTCCACCCTGCTCCGGGACATTATGACGGAACTCTTGTCAACGGACTTCTCTATCATTGCAAAGGTGAGCTCTCCGGGATAAATTCGGTTATCCGACCGGGTATAGTCCACCGTATTGATAAAAATACATCGGGACTTCTCGTTGTTGCGAAGAATGACAAGGCGCATATAGGCTTGGCGGAGCAGATAAAGGAGCACACCTTTACACGCGAATACACCGCGGTTGTGTACGGAAATGTAAAGCAGGACAGCGCAACGGTGGACAAGCCTATCGGCAGAAGCCCTACCGACAGGAAAAAAATGGCGGTGACATATAAAAATTCCAAGCCTGCCTTAACAAATTATGAAGTAATAAAACGCTATGAGGGCTTTACCCTGTTAAAATTGCGCTTATTCACAGGCAGAACACACCAGATAAGAGTACATATGGCGTCTATCGGACATCCGGTGGCGGGAGATGATGTGTACGGACCCAAAAAGGTTATTACATCGCTAAACGGACAGTGCTTACACGCCGGATTGCTCGGCTTTGTTCATCCTGTGAGTGGGGAGTATATTGAAGTGAGAAGTGAGCTCCCCGATTATTTCAATCAATTTTTAAGTAAACTCAAAGAGACTTATTAGGAGGAAAATATATAGTTATGGATAAGTCAACTTTAAATTTTTTAAAGACTAATGCATGCAAGGTCAGGATTGCGGTTATTGAAGGTACCTTCAATGCGGGCTGCGGACATCCGGGCGGTTCTCTTTCCGCCGCAGATATGATTACATATCTGTATTTTAACGAGATGAAAGTATTCCCGAACAATCCCAATGCGGACGACAGGGACAGATTTGTGCTTTCAAAGGGACACGCAGCTCCTGCGTTGTACGGTGCATTGGCACTAAAGGGCTTCTTTTCAAACGATGAAATCAAGACGCTTAGAAAGGTCGGCTCTATTTTGCAGGGGCATCCGAGTATGAAATATACTCCGGGCGTTGACATCAGCACCGGTTCTCTCGGACAGGGAGTGTCGTGTGCGGTAGGGTTGGCGCTTGCCGGCAAACTTGACAAGTAGGATTACCGCGG
>CALYOC010000165.1 GCA_945227095.1 uncultured Clostridia bacterium | reverse complement strand
TATCTATTACACCCCCGAAAAGGTTGAGGAAAAGTACGGAGTTGAGCCGCGCAATCTTAGTGATATTAAGGCTATACAGGGCGACAGCTCCGACAATATACCGGGAGTTGCGGGAATCGGTGAGAAGGGAGCAAGGGACCTTATATCCCGTTTCGGCTCTGTTGATTATATTTATAACAATCTTGAAAATATTGACATCAAGGAAGGTATTCGCAAAAAATTGGAGCAGTCAAGGGATATGGCGTTTTTGAGCAAGGAGCTCGGAACGATAAACCTTTGCGTTCCCATTGATACGGATATTGACTCTTATAAACCCGCCGAATGTGACGCGGAAAAGACGGCGGGGATATTGAGGGACCTTGAAATGTATAAAATTATTGAAAAGCTCGGTCTCAACTCCTCGGAAATTTCAAAGCGGCAGGACACTCCGGAGTATTCCGTGGAGTCCGTAGTGACGGAGGATTTTCAGGGGCTTTCGGAGAAAATCCAAAGCTCAAATGCGGTCTATTTTGCCGCGTGGTTGAGTGGTGATGACGCGGAGGGCTTATCCTTTGCCGTGGACGGCAAGGTGTATTCCGTTAAAAATGACAGTATTTTGTATTTTGACTTTTTCAAAAGGATTTTTGAAAGCGATATACCGAAATTCGTTACGGACTCAAAGCCGCTTTTTGCGTTGGCGGACAGATACGGTGTGAAGCTCAACAATGTGAAAATGGACTGTGCATTGGCAGGGTATCTCTTAAATCCTTCGTCCAATGATTACGGAATTAACAGACTTTGTGAGGAAAACGGAATTACAATGCCTAAAATAATCGCAGAGCAGGAGTCCGACTGCGATTTTCTCGCCTGTGTTGCGGTGCTTCCGGTGCTCTGTGCCAAACTTGCCGCCGCGATTGAGGCAAATTCACAGCAAAAATTGCTTTATGAAGTTGAAATTCCGCTTGCAAGAGTGCTTGCGAGTATGGAAACTCTCGGATTTGAGGTGGACAGACAGGGCATTGAGGATTACGGCAAGATTCTCGAGAAAAAAATTGATACCTTGACCGAGCAGATATATGAAGCGGTCGGAAAAACCTTTAACATCAACTCTCCCAAGCAGTTGGGCGTTGCACTGTTTGAGGATTTGGGATTACCTTGCAAGAAGAAGACAAAGAGCGGTTATTCGACAAAGGCGGAGGTGCTTGAAGAATTGGCGGACGAGCACCCTGTTGTCGAAAAGATTTTGGAATATCGAACACTTTCAAAACTTAAATCCACCTATTGCGACGGTATGCTAAAGGTCATCGCACCCGACGGCAGAATACATTCGTCCTTTAACCAGACAGAGACGCGTACAGGGCGTATTTCTTCAACAGAGCCCAATTTGCAGAATGTACCCGTCAGAACTCCCGTAGGCGCGGAAATGCGCAGGTTTTTTGTGGCTAAAGAGGGCTGCGTTTTAGTTGACGCCGATTACAGTCAGATTGAGTTGAGAGTACTCGCCGACATAGCTTCGGACAGCACGATGATTGAGGCGTTTAACAGCGGCGAGGACATTCACACAACCACCGCCTCGCAGGTTTTCTCTGTTCCTGTCAATGAAGTCACTCCGCTTATGCGAAGCAGGGCGAAGGCGGTCAATTTCGGCATTGTCTATGGCATAGGCGCGTTTAGTCTGGCAAAGGATATAGGAGTCAGCTTCCGCGAGGCAGACAGTTATATCAAGGGATATTTGCTCCATTACAGCGCGGTTGACAAATATATGAAAAACACTATTGAAAGCGCGAAGCAGCAGGGCTTTGCCAAAACGCTTCTCAACAGGCGCAGGTACTTGCCGGAACTCAATTCTTCAAACAGAATGTTACGCTCATTCGGTGAGCGCGTAGCCCGGAATATGCCGATACAGGGAACTGCGGCGGATATTATTAAGATTGCCATGGTCAGAACCTTTGAGAGATTGGAGAGGGAAAATCTCAAATCTCGGCTTATTTTGCAGGTTCATGATGAGCTTATCGTTGAGGCGCCGGAGCAAGAGGCGGATTATGTCAAGCAGTTATTAAAAGAAGAAATGGAAAACGCATTTGATATGAAGGTCAAGTTGGAGGCAGATGTAAATGTCGGAAAGACTTGGTATGAGGCAAAGGGTTAATGAATATAAGTCTTTTAACACGGGAGGATATACCCTCACTTGAAAGGATAGAAAAGCAGTCGTTTTCTACTCCTTGGGGGGAGAAATTCTTTTTGGAAGAACTTGAAAATAAGAATTCCGTCTTCTTTATCGCCCGCAGCGGGAGAGAGGTTCTCGGATATGCCGGAATGAGTAACATTCTCGGCGAGGGCTTTATATCAAGAGTGGCGGTTGACGAGAGCGCAAGGAAAAGGGGAGTGGCGACGGCTCTTTTTGAGGCGCTTGATGATTATGCTTTTAAAAACGGTATGTCGTATATCACTCTTGAGGTGCGAGCCGGAAACAGTGCGGCAATATCGCTCTATGAGAAGAGCGGATATAAAAGGTTCGGATTGAGAAAGCGTTTTTACACAAATCCTGTTGAGGATGCATTGATTTATACAAAATACTATACGGAAGGCAGTAAATATGAAGATATTGGGAATTGAGTCCTCTTGTGACGAAACGGCGGCAAGCATTGTTGAGGACGGAAGAGTTGTACTCTCCGATGTTGTCGCTTCGCAGGTTAAGGAGCATATGGTGTTTGGCGGAGTTGTTCCCGAAGTGGCCTCCCGTATGCACGCACAGGCAATCAGCACAGTTGTAAAACAAGCTTTTGAGCAGGCAAGTTGCACTTTGAAGGATATTGACGCAGTCGCCGTCACATATGCTCCCGGACTTATAGGGGCGCTGCTTGTAGGAGTCAATTTTGCGAAGGGATTGGCGTATTCAAATAACCTGCCGCTTGTGCCGGTTCATCATTTGCGCTCTCATATTGCGGCGAATTATATTACATATCCCGATCTTGAACCGCCGTTTTTGTGCCTTGTCGTCAGCGGCGGCAATACTTGCCTGGTCGATGTGAGGAGCTATACCGATTTCAAGGTGCTCGGGAAGACGCGGGATGACGCTGCGGGAGAG
>CALYOC010000164.1 GCA_945227095.1 uncultured Clostridia bacterium | reverse complement strand
GGCTCGGACAGTGCAAGGACTGCTGAAAAATACGGAATTATCTGTGCCGCCGCATATGAAACATATGCGATTTTGAGCAATCTTATTTGTTTTAGGAATTTTAGAACGGCGATTAAACCCGACTTTTTGGGAAAGAAAAGCAAGGGTAGTATTTACATAGACATTTCTTACAGAGTGTTCTGGATTGTTGTACTGGGATTGAAAGCCGTTTTAGGATATATAAAAATCAATACCGGAGTTTCAAAGACTCCGCAATCTGAAAATAATAATTTTAAATCTTTGGCGGCTGCGCGTCAGCCCAATAAGTAAAGAGGTGCTAATATGAAAGAAAAAGAAAAGAAAGCAAGCGCAAGAATCGAAGCAACAATCGGCAAAATTAAAGATGTTGTAGATGTCAACACCATTATCGGAGAGCCCAGAGAAATCGCTCCCGGTGTAACTGTGATGACGGTTTCAAAGGTTACCTACGGCTTTGCTTCCGGAGGTACCGACATTCCCAACAAGACAAAGGACGAGTTCTTTGCAGGCGGCGGCGCGGCAGGCGTAACGCTTGAGCCCTTGGCATTTCTCGTTGTAAACGGAAATGATGTAAGACTTCTTGAGGTTTCCACAAAGTACAACGGAAGTCTTGATAAGGCAATCACCATGGCACCTGATATTATCGATAAAGTCAAAGATGCTATCGGCGATTTAAAAGGCAATAAATAAAAAAACATAGAAAGCGTTTTTTTGACATAAAATCATTTTAGGTGATTTTAGTGAGAAAAAGTGTTTGCAGTCTGTTTTTAAGCCTTGTTGTAATATTAAGCTCGTCTGTTTTCGCTTGCGCCGCGCAGAAGCCCTCTGATATTTCCGCTTCGTCCGCCGCAGCGTATGATTGCAGTATCGGAGAATTCCTGTTTGAAATAGGTTCAGAGCAAAAGCGACCTATTGCGAGTACAACAAAGATAATGACCGCATTGGTTGTCATTGAAGATGTCGCTGACTTATCTGAAAGGGTAAGGGTTGACGATAAAGCCGTAGGTATCGAGGGAACCTCGATGTATTTGAAATCCGGCGATGCTTTTACCGTTCTGGATTTGTTGTACGGAGTTTTGCTTGCAAGCGGTAATGACGCGGCTTGTGCTCTGGCAATATATGTCGGCGGGAGCGTGCCCGGATTTGTCAAGCTGATGAACAACAAAGCAAGGCAGTTGGGACTTAAAAACACGCATTTTGCAAATCCGTCCGGGCTCAATGACAAAAATCATTTTTCAACGGCACGGGATATGGCAATATTGGCGTCATATGCACTCCAAAATGACAAGTTTAAAAGTATTTGCAGTAAAAAGAGCGCCGTTGTCCGAGAGTTAAATTCAGGTGAAAAGGTCAGCTTGTACAATCACAACAGGTTGCTCGGCACATATGACGGCTGCATAGGAGTCAAAACAGGCTTTACCGAGGCGTCCGGCAGATGTCTTGTCAGCGCGGCACAGCGAAATGGGCAAAGGATAGTTGCCGTAACGCTGAATGCCCCGGACGATTGGAATGACCACAGAAAAATGCTCGACTACTCATTCTCTTGCTTGAAAGAGGTTGTTTTGCCTTGTAAAACCGTTTCTGTTCCGGTTGTCGGAGGAAATAAAAATTTTGTCGCCGTGAGCGGAAATTTCGATTGGACCGTCCCGGAAGGATATGAGGATAGGATATATTGCAAAGTTGATGTACCGCACTTTTTATATGCTCCCGTAAAAAAGGGAGAAAGCCTAGGAGAAGCAAGGTTTTTTATAGACGGCAGGGAGATTTATTCTTCGCAGCTAAAAGCAGATGAGGATATAAAATCGGTCAACGGAAAGCTCACTCTATTTGAAAGAATAAAGAACTTTTTCGGAAGGAAATTCAGATGAAAGACGGACTTGTTAAGTTACAAAAATATATGGCAGATAACGGTATCGATTCAAGGCGAAAATCCGAAGAACTTATTGAGGCTGGAAAGGTTAAGGTCAACGGAAGACCGGCGCATATCGGCCAGCGCATAAATCCGAAAAAGGATTTGGTTTCGTTCAAGGGAAAGAGAATTGTAAATAACGACAGACTTTACTATATAATGCTCAACAAACCGCGCGGCTATGTCACAACAACAAGTGACGAACTGGGCAGGAAATGCGTCAGGGAGCTTGTGAAGGATATTGACGCGAGGATTTATCCGGTTGGCAGACTTGACAAGGATTCGGAGGGCTTGCTGTTTTTGACTAATGACGGTGAATTTGCCAATGCCTTGACTCACCCTTCACACGGAATCACAAAGGTATATCGCGTCACCGTGAGGCCGAAGCTCGATTCCGAGGCAATAGCACGCCTTGTAAGCGGTGTTGAAATCGACGGTAAAATGACAAATCCCTGTGATGTAAATGTCATCGACGAAACACAGGAAAACAGAATGGTTTTGGAATTCATACTCAGCGAAGGAAGAAACCGACAGATAAGAAAGATGTGCGAAGCCGTGGGAACACAGGTAATACGGCTTAAAAGGATTGCAGAGGGCGGCGTAAAGCTCGGTATGTTAAAGACGGGCTCGTGGCGCAATCTTGAAACAAAAGAGATTAAAAAACTTGCCGGTCCGGCAATAGCCGAAAAGGCGCAGGAGCGGCAGGTAAGAATAAAAAAACAGAAATAAGGCAACAAAGCCAAGGAGGATAATATTATGAAAAGCTACAAAATTACCGTAAACGGAAACACCTATGATGTAACCGTGGAGGAAGCCGGCACGGCTGCTGCCGCACCTGCTGCAACGGCGGCACCCCGGGAGGCTGCTCCTGCTGCTCCGGCACCCGCGAGCGGTTCAACACAAGTTAAATCTCCCATGCCCGGAAATATTATCGATATTAAGGTAAAAGCGGGGGATAAGGTAAGCAAAGGACAGACTTTGATTATTCTTGAAGCAATGAAAATGGAGAATGATATTCCCGCGCCCGTTGACGGCGTGGTAGATGCGGTTTTAGTCAATAAGGGGGATGCCGTTGAAGTTGACGCGGCACTTGTTTCCATAAAATAAGGAAGGTGTAAATATGGCAAAAAAAGTTGGAATTACCGAAACCGTCCTGCGTGACGCTCATCAGTCATTAATTGCCACTCGTATGT
>CALYOC010000163.1 GCA_945227095.1 uncultured Clostridia bacterium | reverse complement strand
ACTGCCATAGGAGGATATTTTTGGTAGGCGGGTTTTGTACTGGCTGCACACCTTGGGGCAGTACAGTTGAGTGTCTCCCTTTTTACATATTGTTATACTTTTTTATAAACAAGAATACCGAATGACGCGGTGACTTTAAGCGAGTTAACATCATTTAACTTCTCCGAATCCCGCTTTGATGTCTTTATAAAATAAGGCGTCATACAAAACAAGTCCTTTAAGTAATCCGCCGTCAGGTTGAGCGAATAGGTTAAATCCTCTTTGTCAACAAGCTCAAATCCCGACAGGGATAAATCTCCCACCTCGTTTTTATACGGAACATCATAAACCGCGCTCTTTAACTGCCAAAGGTGTTCTTCAAGAGGTATAACTCTTATCAGGTGTCCGCCGGGCTTTAGAACGCGCAAAAATTCATCATTCGCCAGCGGTGAAAATACATTTAAAACCAAATCGGCAGAATCGGATTTTAACGGCAATTTAAAAACCGAGGCGACTGCGGCACACAGAGAGGAATCCCTTTTTTTCGCCATAATAAGAGCATCCTTTGAGATGTCAACCGCCAAAAGCTCGTTGCATTTGAGCGATTTTCCGACCGAGGCGGTGTAATAGCCTTCGCCGCAACCGCAATCGAGAACGGTTTTGGCTGAGGCGGCGAATTTTTCTGCCGCCGCGCAAATGCGCTCTTTTAACGGAGAGTAAAATCCTGCGTCTAAAAATCTTTCGCGTGCGCGAAGCATTTGCTTTGTATCACCGTGAATTTTTGACGAGGAGGACATCAAAAGGTTGACATATCCTTTTTTCGCCTTGTCAAAAAGGTGAGAATTTTTGCAGATAAAGTCCTTTTCCCTCTCCGACAGGCTTTCACCGCAGACAGGACAGATAAAACCCATATCAGCCCTGCGACTTTTCAAGTGCCGCGGCGAGGTCGGCGATAATATCCTGCGCGTCCTCTATCCCTACGGAAAGACGGATAAGGTCGGCGCTTACACCGCACTCCTCAAGCTGTTTATCCGAAAGCTGACGGTGAGTTGTTGAGGCGGGGTGAAGAACACAGGTTCTCGCGTCCGCAACATGGGTAACTATTGCGGCGAGGTTCAGTGAATCCATAAACCTTGTTGCCGCTTCTCTGCCGCCCTTTATTCCAAAGGAGATAACACCGCAGGTGCCGTCGGGCATATATTTTTTAGCGAGGTCATAATATTTATTTCCTTTAAGGCCGGGGTAGTTTACCCAGCTGACATTTTCACTTTCCTGCAAAAACTCGGCAACCCTGAGAGCGTTTTCACAATGTCTTTTCATTCTTAAATGCAGGGTTTCAAGACCGATGTTGAGAAGAAATGAGTTTTGCGGAGCGGGTCTTGAGCCCAAATCCCTCATAAGCTGAACAACACCTTTTGTTATATATGCGTTTTTACCGAAGGTATCGGTATAAACAATTCCGTGATATGAGTCGTCGGGCGTGGTGAGACCGGGGAATTTTCCGCTCTTTTCCCAATCGAAGTTTCCGCTGTCAACAACTGCACCGCCCACGCTTGTTGCGTGGCCGTCCATATATTTTGTAGTAGAGTGAGTTACAATGTCCGCCCCGAATTCAAACGGTCTGCAATTTATCGGGGTAGGGAAAGTGTTGTCAACGATAAGCGGTACGCCGTGTGAATGAGCGGCTTTTGCAAATTTTTCAATATCGAGCACAACGAGGCTCGGATTAGAAAGAGTTTCCGCAAAAACGGCCTTTGTGTTTTCCTTAAACGCGGCGTTTAATTTCTCCTCGGAGATGTCGGGGTCAACAAAGGTCGCTTCAATGCCGAGTTTTTTCATCGTCACATTTATAAGGTTAAAGGTTCCGCCGTAAATAGTGGAGGCGCAAACCAGGTGGTCGCCCGCGCCCATGATATTAAAAAGCGCGTAGAAGTTAGCGGCCTGACCCGAGCTCGTCAAAAATGCGCCGGTGCCGCCCTCTAAGAGTGCCATTTTTGCCGCAACGGTGTCATTTGTCGGGTTTTGCAGCCGGGTGTAGAAATATCCGGACTTTTTAAGGTCGAATAAATCGCCCATCTCCTCGCTGCTCTCGTATTTATATGTCGTACTTTGAACAATCGGAAGAACTCTCGGCTCACCGTTGCCGGGTTTATACGCACCCTGAACGCATATTGTATCTAATTTCATTATTTTCACCTATGATAGTTTTCAACTACCCTTTCATTTATCTGTGATTGTTGTTTATCAAAGTCAGCGCGAAACTTTATTATATTTCGCGGGGCTCAGACCCAGAGCCTGTCACTTGGTATATTCATATTGATGTCCGTTAGTGAGGTTTTGTCGATACTTTCGTAAATTCTCGCCGCAAGATTTACATCGTGAATTGAAAGTCCGATGTTATACGCGAGAATTCTTTCGCGGTCATTTTCCCTGCCGTCGGCTCTGCCGTTTACAACATCGCTCACCTCTGCAAAGGATTTGAAGTTTCGGAAATACTTAAAGTCTTTGACATGGTCGGTGTCATCGGCGAAAACCTTGTCGAAGAACAAATCGCAATTTGTAAAACCAAGCGTGTGAACGGGAAGAACAAGAACACCTTCTTTAAAATACTTGTCGGCACAGACATCGTTCGGCAAATATGTTGCCGCGGAAAGAACTATATCCGAACCGTCAACCATTTCCTCGGCGGTGTCGACAAAGCTGAAATTAAGGTTTTTGTACTTTTCAAACCTCTGCTTGAAGAGAATCTCCTCGCCGCCAAATTTGAGAAGCTTGACATCAAACTGCCTATCATCGAAAACCTCCGCAATTTGCAGCATTGAAGCGCGGGCGACATTTCCGAGACCCATCATTCCGAGCACCTTGGAATCTTTTTTTGCAAGGAGTTCTATCGAGTGAGCGGCAACTGCGCCCGTGCGCGCGGCGGTAATCCAATTTGCGTCCATGAGAGCCAAAAACTCACCGCTGACACCGTCAAAAAGAATCAGCTGACTGTCGAGCGAGGGCGACCTTTGAGGATAGCGGGTGACTATTTTAACACCGCCGTACAACTTGTCACCGACATATACAAAGCTTGGCATAACATTGCAGAACACGCCGTCCAATGCCTCTGTCTCTTATACACATCTCCGAGCCCACGAGACA